>JBFMHI010000026.1 GCA_040753085.1 bacterium
TTTTAAACCACAAAGATCACAAAGGGTTTCACAAAGGACTCAAAGATTTTTGAGAGAATAAATTTTCCCTTTATTTCTTTGTGCTCTTTGTGTCTTCTTTGTGCACTTTGTGGTTAATTTCAGACACCACCGAATATCCAGTATCGAGGATCGAGCATCGAGCTTCATGTAACATTCTCGCACACAACGCAAATGTTGCGGGGTAATAGTATAATAACTGATTACTGGTTACTCCTCACTCCCCTCCTTTCTCGCAAAAATTTTGGTTGACAATTGCGTGACAATCGTGTATACTATAGAATGATATAAGAAAGGAGGTTTGCCATGCGATTTGTAACCGTAAGAGACCTGCGCGGCAAGTCTGCCCAAATATGGCGACAGCTTCCGGATGAAAAGGATATGATAATTACCTCCAACGGCAGACCTATGGCCCTTCTGTCTGCCATCTCAGAAGATACCATAGAGCAATCTCTGGCTGCCATTCGGCGTGCCCGGGCGATAGCAGCGGTTGAGTCCATGCAATCGCGGTCTGTGAAGGCCGGTACAGACCGAATGACATTGGACGAAATCAATGCTGAAATTGCAGCAGTCCGTAAGGAACGCTCAAGATGAGAATTGTTTTGGATACAAACATCATCGTGTCTGGCTTGCTGAACCCCTATGGCCCGCCAGGCAAGATTGTCCGGATGGTATCTTCTGGTGACCTGGCGCTTTGCTACGATGCGCGTATTATTTCTGAATATCAAAGCGTTTTGTTGCGTCCGAAATTTCCTTTCGATCAAGCCAATGTGGATGCCTTACTCGACCAAATTAGAGCAGATGGCATTATTACGGCTGCAAGGCCGCTTTCTGAACAATTGCCGGATACAGATGATGATCCCTTTCTGGAAGTGGCACTGGCCGGCAAAGCTAAATGTTTGGTTACTGGCAACTTAAAGCATTACCCGGAAAAAAGACGACAGGGTATGTTGATCGTATCACCAACCGAATTTTTAGGGATTTATCGGAAGGAGAAACTTCAAGATCGAGTCTCTGTATCTTCTCAATATTTCGGGGGAGGCCAGTAATCGGTAACGACTGATGCCTGGTTACTCCTCACCGATAACCGATCACTGATTACCGATTACCTCTTTCTTAGTTAACTCCAGATCAGCCTCGACCATTATTCGGACCAATTCCTTAAAAGTAACCCTGGGCTGCCAACCCAGCTTTTCTCTGGCCTTAGTAGCATCACCCACTAAAAGATCCACCTCGGCCGGTCGAAGGTATCTGGGATCAATCTCCACATAATCATGCCAATCTAAATCCACCGACCCAAAGGCTTCTTCAAGAAACTCTTTAACCGAATGGGTCTCACCCGTAGCAATGACATAATCATCCGGCTCCTCCTGCTGGAGCATCAACCACATGGCCTCCACATAGTCAGGGGCATAACCCCAATCTCGTTTGGCCTCCAGATTTCCCATAAAAAGCTTCTCCTGTAAACCCAATTTTATTCTGGCCACGGCCATGGTGATCTTTTTGGTAACAAAGGTCTCCCCCCTTCGAGGAGATTCATGGTTAAATAGTATCCCGTTACAGGCAAAAAAGTCATAGCTTTCGCGATAATTACGGACGATATAATAAGCATAGGCCTTGGCGCAGGCATAAGGACTCCTGGGATAAAAAGGGGTAGTTTCTTTTTGGGGAATCTCAGCCACCTTGCCAAATAGCTCACTACTGGAGGCCTGATAGAATTTAGGGCTTAGGCCAGTGTCCCTGATGGCATCAAGAAGCCGGAGGGTTCCCAGGGCCACTACCTCACCCGTATATTCCGGGACATCAAAGCTGACCCGGACGTGGCTCTGCGCCCCTAAATTATAGATTTCATCCGGTTGGCTAACCCGGAGGATCCTATTTAATGAACTGGCATCATTAAGATCACCATAAAAGAGCTTGAGACGGGTTTGGAAATAATCCGGATTTTGATAAATATGATCTATCCTCCCCCGGTTAAAGGAACTGGCTCTTCTGACGATTCCATGGACTTCATATCCCTTATCCAGCAGAAATTCCGTCAGGTATGAACCATCTTGCCCGGTGATACCGGTAATTAACGCCTTCTTCATCGTTTCCTCCTCACCCTTTTACTTTGTGACTATTCAGCCACAGATTTACACGGATGAAACACTGATTTTTAATATATGAATCATTAAATCCGTGAACCGTGTCTATGATTCGTGTTCGTAAAGTGGTTATTGTAGGGGCAGACCCCTGTGCCTGCCCTTCTTGGGTTGGGCAACCACAGGGGGTTGCCCCTACCACCTTTTAACCTAAAGAAACATCCTTAGAGTTCCCGGTGGTTGCCATATATCTGTCTGATCTAAATAGATCCTTTGCCATAGTCCAAAGATAAGAAGCAAAAGGATCATCTGGGTGTTATCTCTTTGGCCTGCTTCATGTTGAGACAGGATGTCTCCGATGAAATTACGATGGAAATAATGGCGCCCATTGGAATGGGCATCTAAAATAAACTGTTTAACCCGAGGGAAAAAGTCAGGCCCGGAAAGCCATTGATTAATCGGGGCGAAAAAACCTCCCTTGGGTTTTTCTAACAATATCTTAGGCAAGACCCTATTTGATACGGCCTTTCGTAGCAGAAACTTTGAGACAACCCGGCGTTGAAGTCTGTCCAGAAGCGTGGCCTTTATCCGGGCCTCTTTGGGCAGCCGATTGATATATTTAACCAGCTCAATGTCCAAGTAAGGCTCTCTGATAATAAGCTCATTGGCCGAGGCTGTCCGGCCTATCTTGGTAATAACGTCAAAGGAGCCATTCAGGGTAGCATCGACATAAGTTATTTCTCTATAACGATCCGGGATGCCGTCAGGCATATACCTTGCCTCTGATTTGTCAACCAGTTGAGTTTTAAATCTATCTGTATACAGACAGGCTTTCACCGAAGGGTTCAGCCATGGCCAGCTCCAGTTATTTCTGTAACCCTGGTGCGTGGGGATAAAAGAGGCCGCCGCTGTCCTGGCCAATTTGGATAAAAAGGGGTGGCTTGAGGAGGAGGAAATGGCTGGACGGCTAAGGATGCGCTTGAAAAGCCTGGCCCCGGGTATAGCCTCAAATGTCTCTATCTGCCAAGCCAGCCGGCTCATGCGGCCAAATATATGATCCGGCCCGTCTCCAGCGATGACTGCCCCTACATCTTTTTTAGTAAATTCAGCCGCCAGATAAGTGGGGATAAAAGAGCTGTCCGCGTAGGGCTCCTCATAAGACCAGACCAGGTGGGGTAGAATCTCACGGCTGTCTTCATCCAGGATCCGCCGTTTATGTATGGAATGGCAATATTCGGCCATGGCATTTGAATAGTAAGTCTCATCCTTGGTGAAATCTTTAAAGCCGATAGAAAAGGTAGGGAAAGGCTCTTTTGATAAATAGTGTCTTAATCCAACCAATGTGCTGGAGTCCAATCCGCCGCTCAAAAACATCCCCACCGGTTTGTCAGCCTTGAGCCTCCTTTTAAGAGACTGGCTGAGCAATTCAAAGAATTCTGCCTCATCAACCCTATCCCTTTCAGGAGTAAATGACCAGTTCCAATAAGGCCTTATCTGCACGGACCGGCCCTGCAAGATCAGGGTATGACCAGGCATTAATTTTTGAATACCCTCAAATATCGTCTTAGGCCCAGGGATATAAATGTAAGTCATAAAATCATCCAGGGCGGCCGGGTCTATCGCCCGGGTGATCTCTTTCTGAGTAAGGATAGACCTGATTTCAGAGGCAAAGATAAAGGCGTCAGATGTGCGGGTGTAATATAGCCGCCTTATCCCGCCAAAGGGGTCAATGGCCAATAACAGCTTCCTGGCCCGCTCATCCCAAAGGGCCAAAGCAAAAAGTCCGTTTATTTTTTCAGGAAATTTATCACCGTATTCTTCATAAAGATGGGTAATTAATTCTACATCCCCACCATTTCCGAACCGGTGGCTTTTAGACAAATCCTCCTTTAATTCGTCAAAATTATGGATTTCCCCATTTAGTCCGGCCCAAACTGTTTTGTCCTCATTGTGGGCCAGGGCAAGGGTCTGCTCGCCGGCCATAAGACTAATCCTTCGCAAACCTAAGCCGCTTTTCCGGGAGTTCCAAATCTGAAACCCGGTGGAGCCTTCCAGTCTACGGCCCATCTCTCTGAGTTCTTCTGCTGTGACCTGCTTTTTTTCGTCAAGATATGTCTTTCCAAATAAGAGTTCCATTGCTTTTTCCTGCCTTGATCATCGTTTCGACCATTTTGTAACTACTCAGCCATACAAAAAGAGGAACACAGATTCCATAGTGCAGCAGAGCCACAACTAAATTCAAAACAATAGAACACGGATACCACGGATGATACGGATTCTCACGGATTAAAAATAAAAATCTGTGGAAATCCGTGCAATCTGTGTCATCTGTGTTCCAAATGAGGGCTGAGTAGATACACCATTTTGTAGGGTGGGTGGAACGCAGCGAAACCCACCAACCACCAATATGGTAGGTTCCACTCTGTTTCACCCACCCTACTACACGTCGGCAGAAGTTCTTCCCGGGCTTTAGTTAATCAGGTTATCAGGTTTCCGGTTCAAGGTTCACGGTTGGTCACCTTGCGTTCTTCGAACCCTAAACCCTGAACCTGGAACTCTGCTGAAACCAGGGAGGAACTTCCGCCGAGCTGTACTACATATTGTTTGTGAGTGGCCGAAACGATGATCAAGGCCGTAATCGGTGATCGGCTAAGATTCACCAAAATTCCATTTTTAAAGTAGCTGCATAGGCTTTTAACAAATGCCCCCAATGGTTCCCTTCAATGTTTTCATAAAGGACTTCTGTCTTCAGGCTACGCAAATTATATCCTTTTTTATCCAACCTTGACAAAAAAAGCTGACTTTTATAAACCTCTTCAAATATCTGCAATTTCTTTTCCACAAAATCTGTTATATCTATCTCTTCAGCCCAGTTATCTTTAATCTTGTTGAATACTTCTCTTTGATGTCCCAGTTTTTTTTTGATCCAAGGGATACATTCCACTACGCTCTTTATTTTCTCCGGGAAAAAATAAGGGAATTCTCGATAGTATTTTACCTTTCCAGGAAGATCAATCTCTGAGATTAAAATGTGTTGAGGGTGTTTGACACCTAAAGGTAGGAGGACTAAATCATAACCTTTAACTTCCTGTCGAACTTTTTCTTCAAATTCCGAATAGTTCTTCAGGCCATTTAGTTCACAAAATAAATCTTTCCAATTACTTTTTGGCGCCTCTAATCCCCACAGCAAGGTTTTATATTTCAATGCCTTAGTCTTAACGTTTGGCAAAGTATCTTCTAACTTCTTGGTTTCATTTAGGTTATTCCCCTTATGCTCTGAAATAGAGAGAATAGTAAAATCAAGGGCAGGATTTTTTAAAATAGCACCACCTAAATTAACCCAGGCATCATCATAATGAGGTTCAATAATCATTATTTTTTGGGTATGCATCTCATTGCGCACGGAAAAGGTTCGTGTCTTTTCGTGTATTTCGTGGGCTTAGTAGTTACGAAAAATGTTTCTATGTATTTATCCGAAATAGTGAAATGGTATAGGGATAGCCTTCAAATTCTGTTTCAAGATGATAGTTAACCTCAAGATGTTTGGCTAATTCTTTAAAGTACTTTAATGATTTCAACTCAGTAACGATAATATATTCTGGCTGCTTACGTTTAACCTCACCCATTATCTCCTTAAGAATCTCAGGGCTATAAAAATATCCTTCCTCTACCTTTTCAGTATAGCGAAAATTATATAAATATCTTGTCGCTGGCTTTGCCCGGCACAGAAAATATATCTGTGGTCTTGAACCCCAGATATAGAGAGAATCACCAGAGACAATACGAGTAGTAAGATATTCTCCTGCTTTAACTGCTACAGCATCACTTGTCACTCCACTTAAGATATAATTGCGAAATCTATATTCCTTTATCACAAATATAAGGCCGGCTCCAATTATAATCATCAGGAAGAGTAAATTTCTAATATCTCTATGCCACTCAGCTTGTTCTGAGAGTTGATCCCAAAAGGCAAAAAGCCCTATCCCACTTATTACAGCCAATGGAGGGATCATTTGTATAAAATAGCAATCACCGAATTTACCACTCATCACTACCGCCAAAAGGGAAAAGACCCCCCAAAGAATCATAAGTATGCTCTCTTGCTGCCGTTGGTTGAGAAGGAGATAAATAGCTGAAGCAGAAGAAATAATAAAAATAAAGGCCTGTTCGGGAATAACACTTTTAACTCTCAACACGGTATGAAGTTTAGCGGTAGCAACGTAATGAAGGTTATATAGGATGACAGAGGAGAAGAAGTCATCAAATCTGTTGACCAGGAAGAAATATCCTATAGTAGCCATAAAGGGAAGAGAAGAACCAATGAGAAACAGGATAGAATCTCCAAAGAGTCGGCCAAAAGATCGTTTACCTTTTGAAAAATAAAGAAACCAGATAAGAATACATGGAACGACTGCTCCCGCAGTCTGTTTAAAGAGCATAGCTATTCCTAATGATACACCAGAGAGAAATAGTAAAAATGAATTTGTTCGCTTCATATACAGGATAGCCAGAAAAATGGCTAGGGTAGTAAAAAGGGTAATGCCATGCTCATCTTGTAAGACCTGAAGTTGAATGACCAAACCGCTTCCAAAAAGGCTATAGAGTAAAACCGAAAGATAGACAATCTTTTTCACAAGAAACTGTCGAGCTATAAAGAAGAGGAAGATAAGGGTAAGCAAATCCAGACACAGAGACCCCCACCTGAGGCTACTAACAGAAATACCGAACAGCTTAAATATGAAAGCATAGAGAACAACCCCTCCCGGAGGATGGTGGTCAAAGAAGTCTGTATAAAGATGTCCTCCCTTGATGAGGTTTTCAGCCAGCACAGCCCGAAAGCCAGAGTCTTGATCAAAAGGAAAACCGGAAGCAAGCCAATTCATACCTGCCATCACCAGAGATGCTGTGACCAGCCAGATTAGGTCCATTTTATCCATTCTCTTAAAATTCATTTCTTTACCTCCTTTCGCGCCTTTTCTAATTCCTTGAAGTTTATATGTTCTCTCCAGAAATAGATAAGGCCAATAAGGGTTACCGGTATAAAGACCGCTGCATGAACGACAACAGAATAACTGGCCGCCAGGCTCTTCTCCACCTGGAACAGTCCCAGGGAAAGAATGGTGAAAAATTCAAAGGTGCCCACATAACCCGGAGAAGCAGGGATCATTATGCCTAAATTGACCATAATCACAGTAAAGATAGGCACATAAAAAGGTAAGTCCAGACCAAATGAGAAGGCCACCGCATAATAGCATAGTGCCTCTTGAATCCAGACCAAAATAGAAAAGACAAAGATAGCCAGAATGCGTTTTCGATAATAAATGATCTCCAGGCCCAGAACAAAGGCGGAAAGTAGATGTCCTACTCTATCTGCTATCCAGGGTAATAGCCGACTAACTATCCCTTTTATTAATTCAACCGCAGCTTCCTTTTTAATCAAAAAGAGGATAAGAACGAAGGAGGCAGAAATAAAGAAAGCTGTTCCAAATATACCAGCCTTCTTCGCCCAGGCCGGAAGAGAGAAAAAATATGGCATAAGAAGCAGTAGAAAAAGAAGGGCCAACCCATCAAATATCCTTTCAACAACGATAGTCCCCAGGGTGGCACTCTTGCTCACCCCTTCCTTTTTGCCCATCATATAAGCCCTGAGCACCTCTCCCAGTCTGGCTGGAAGGAGATTATTGGCCATATATCCAATACATATCCATGAGAATATCCTATGATATTTAAGAGCACAAAGGGGGGTAAGTATGTATCTCCACCGAATGGTCCTGAAGACGGTCGTGCCCATACTCAAAATTAAGGCCAGGACAAAATAGCCGTAGTTTGCATCTTTTATCGCCTCTTTCACCCGAGCAAAATCAACTTCCCTAAAAGCAAGCCACAGAAAGACTACACTAATGAGAATTCCTACCCATAAACTGGTCCTTTTCAACATTTATTTCTCCAATTGAGACGACACTCTTTCTGCTGCCTGCTCAAGTGTAAGAACTTCGTAGTCCTCCTTGATCAGGGAAAATAACTCCTCAAAGAGGGATATTTTATCCTGGTAGGATACCTTGAGATCCACTTGACATGAAAGTAATGGATCAATCTTATCTCCTTCTATATCAAGCAAGTCAATAGCATGAAACTCCAAATTAAGGAAATCTTTAAGCCGGTTAATGACCTTATAGGTAAATCTGGTTGCCTTCCTTCCTGCCATAGTTATATAGGTACCAATGAATGGCAAACCAATGATAGGCAGAACAGTGATTGGTAATTCCACCAAACCACTTGCTCCCTTATGCCAGGGAGCCGTAACTGAGGGAACATAAGGAACCGAAGGGGCCAAAAGTATTGCCGGATGACCCATCACAGAATGACTCTTTCTACCCCGTATCCTCTTTAAGATAATAGCAGCCAATTTGGCTAAGTAATAAGGGGGAGAGGGAAAGATAGAAGAATCATAGATATAGCCAAGCCCTTTAAGGCTCACCACAATATCCGAATTAATATTATACCCCGGTGCCCTGAAACCCGAGATAGGGGTGCCCGTTACCTCTTTAAGCACTAAATGAGCTTGCTCTATTTCCTCCCGAATGGCAGCCGAAGAGAGCCTGGTTAGACCATACTGGTGACTCCACGTATGATTACCTATTTTATGGCCGGCCTGGATTATTTCTCTTATAATTTCATGATTATCGCCCTCCTGGACGTCTTTACCTATTACAAAAAAAGTGGCTTTGACCCCCAACCTATCCAGGAGGTCCAAAAAACGCGGAATAGCCCGCTCATAGACGATATTATCCCCTTTTTTTCCTGCAATACCATGAATCTGATAATAGCAATCAAGGGAATCAACATCAATACTTATCGAACAAACTTTTCTCATTAGGCCTTAACGTTACGTCTCAGAATTTCTACAACAGCCTGCAAATACAAAACTTGCACTTTACCTGGGATAATGGAATATTGGAAAAGCCAATAACTCGATGTTCGAGTTTTTTTCTAACTCCTTGATTTTATTGGATTCACATTGGACTCAAAAAGGAAAAGGGTGTCAGATCGAAGTTAAGGAAAATTAATTACTTACGTCGCTTATCTTCTCTTTGGAACTTCAAAAACTTGAACATCGAGAATAACCCATCTCTCCCAATTTTCCAATCCCATTATTCCATTATTCTACTATTCCAGTATTCCAATTGCGAGTACAGCGAGCTAAATTCCTTCTGACGTCTATCTCCTTTGTGTTTTGGCGCCTTAGTGGCGGAGCAGTTAGGCCTTAATTTTAAAAAGGATGAAAAGTTTAATCAAATTTTTCAGGACATTAGGCACCCGACGTATCAGGTTAATAGTTGGCGGCCTTTTTTCAATCACCTCTACCGGTATTTCAATGACTCGAAGATTGGCTTTCTGGGCTCTGATAACTAATTCACTGGCGAAGAGGTCCTTATCTACCAAACAAGAGTTAACTACCTCTGTCAATTTATCCTTCCTGAAGGCCTTAAGGCCATGGGTATCAGTACCATTAAATCCTAAGAACTTTCTGAGTAGAAAACTTATGGTCAAGGTTCCAAGGTGCCTAAAAAAGGGCCGCTTATCCCTGGCTCCGGAGAGAGCCTTAGAACCAATAACCATATCACATTTATCTTCTCTTAGTTCCCGAAGAGCCCGGAAATAAAAGTCTGTATCGCAGATATCTATCTCGTCACAGATGACAAACTCACCCTTGCTATCCAATATCCCTTTTCTTAATGCCTTGCCATAATTCGGTTCTGAAGTATTTAAATATCTTACTTCACTATATCTGTCAGATAATTCCTCGGCAATAGGAATAGTAGCATCCTTACTTCCATTCTCAGTGATAATAATCTCATAAGAGAAATCGAAACCCTTAAGCCTCTCCCTTAAATCAACAATGGAAGAATGTAGTATCCCTTCTTCATTATAGACAGGGATAACAATGGAAACGGAAACCTCTTCCTCTTTCAAATCCTTAACATAGTCCAGGGCCATTCTTAACCTGGAGGCAGGCAGTTCATTGATAATTTCGATGATTCGCTCTTTGTAATCAACCCTACTTGGCTCCATAATTATGCTCCTTATCAAATACGTTAGTCGGGACGGTTCAAAACCGTCTATTTTCTTGTGAAACCTTAAGGCTAAGGCTGAGGCTGAGGTTAAGTTGAGATGAAGGTTCAGGTGTCTTAGCCTTAACTTTTAACCGCAAGCTATCACAGTAAGGTGAACCATCCCCGTTAGTCTGTATCTATAAATCAGGGTAGACTGACGGAGCAACAAAGGTATCTTCTCAATAAGTTGGAGGAAGGTAACAGATTGGGTGTTAGGAATTAGGATGGATGCTTAATTAGCTACTTTCTATCTCCTAACCCCACTTACACCTTATAACTCATAACCTACAACTTACAACCAGATTGCCCCGAGTTATTGAGAAGATACTTACTTCGGGACGGTTCGCTTCACTGTGAAAGCTTGCGGTAATACAAAATGGTATTCCCCGTTGCAACATATTGGACTACATGGAGTTAGATGGCATTCGCTATCCAACAAAAACCGCAAGCTTTCACAGTAAAATTGGCAATTATGAACCGTCCCCTTACTTCCTATTTTGAATCTGCTCAGCTAATCTTTTCCCCTCCAGGATAGCATCTTCCATAGCCGCATATTTCCAGGCGCCGTAGCGACCAGCCGGATAAATCTCGTGTTCTGACAAAAAACTGAAGATAGTTGAAGTGCTTGAGTAGTAGTTATTATCAAAGATTACATAGCCATACTTTATATCCTGGATGTCTTCTACCAGTATATCTTCCCTCGATCTGATGATCCCTTTCTCCATCAATCCCTGGTATACTTTGGGTATCAACTGTTCAGATTTTATTGGTCTGCGGTGAGAGACTTCGACGTAAAGAGAACTCTTGTTCGGAGGGGCAAGAGAGGGGACCGCATGGCTAAAGAATCCTATCCGGTAGTAAGGATATTTCTCTTCAGGGATATATAGCCAATGATAATCGTGATCTACATGGTGGGTTAGTCCTAAATTGAAATAGAAAACAGAGGCAGATTTTAGTTTTTTAGCTGCTTCCTTGACAGACAACGGAATAGAAGGCATAAGTTTAAGCAGTTCCGGTAAAGGAATGGTTGAGACCAAATTTTGGTAAGCGGCCTTTGTTCCATTAGTTAAGATGAGTTCTTTCTTTTTATAGTCAATTCTTTTGGGTGAAAGATTCAGATTGATGCTGGGCAAATCGACAGATAAGGCCTTAATTAGTGTCTCAATCCCGCCGTGTTTTGGATAAACAAATCTAACATTGTAACCCAACTTTCCTTCATTATCTCCTACAGCACCATTAACAACCTCTTCCAGCGTCGGTTTAGGAACAAAACGATCGCACCAAACACTGGTGATATATCGTGGATGGATCCCAAATAACTTCTTATTATAAGGGATCATAAAATGTTTAGCTATACCCTTACCAAAATGATGGTAAATCCAGTCTTCAAAATTATCAGGCTCTTTCTCTTTAGGGTTCTTCCCAAATTTGGCTTCAATAAAACCTAACAGACATTCTTTGACCACTGCTGAAGGAAGGCCATATGTATGGGCCTGGAAGGGATAAGGGGTATAGACCCCCTTGGAGTATATCCTTGATTTTCTCTCGACAGTTATTAACTCATCTCCTAAAAGTCTTTTCACCAGAGTCCTGGTATACCTGTTCCTCAAATGGAGCCAGTGGCCGGTCTTATCAAAGTAGAAACCATTAATCATGTCGGTTCGACAAAGCCCACCCAACCGTGATTCACGTTCAAGTAACTGATAATTATGCTTTTGCTTTAGGTGATAGGCCAAACTGATTCCCGTCAGTCCTCCTCCGAGTATTATTGTCTTTTCTGATTTCATCCTTTAAAATTTCCTCTCTAAGAGAGCGTTCGGTGCTCATCCGCTGCTACTTTGATTATGAGAAAAAACATGGTGGCACCTGCTCTGCCTCATCTGAAACCACAGATTACACAGATTGTTACAAATTGCACAGATAAAATAATCCCTGACAATCTGTGAAATCTTTATAACTTAAAGGTTGCTCGAAACTTTCTATCTACCTTCTATCATACTATAGAACAGGGGGTTGTGGGACCAACTGTCCGTAAGTACCGTTTTTAATTTACTTTTGAACGCTTACCTAAGTTTTTCGTTGTCAATGCGGAGGTGTAGGTCTTTTACGTATGAACTTATGTACGATGTGAGCGCATAGATAAAAACAACAACACCCATCATTTTAAAGAACTCTCCGAGGGTTGGTATTATGGTGTAGGGCATATTTCCCCAATCAGGAGAACTACAATAATACCCTCCAACTAACTCTAAACCAATAGCACCTCCGATGTAGAGGGTCCCTCCAATAAGAAGTAGACGCCGTATTTTTGGGGAAAGATCAGCGAGGAATCTAAAATATACCACCACAAAGATGAATACGAAGACAGCGTCGAGAATAACCCAAGTAAAGTAGACTGCAATTATCTCTTCCCCGAAGTTTATTAGTTTGGCTAATGATAGATACAGAAAGATAATCGACAAGGCCTTCCAGTGGAGAGCATAGTGGTCATTTTCTCTTTTCTTGGCAGAGGCAATTATAATGGTAAGTACCGAACAAAGCAGTAACGTAAATGATGTGTACCACGTAGAAATGCTTTTCTCGATGGCAACATTGAATAGTGATGTGGGCCCATAACCGGCAGTGTAATCAAAGCCTAGGTGGTCTGAAACAAATTTCCCAACAATGCTTGCAAGGGATATACATAATACCACAAAGCTCAGAACTTGAGTGGTTTTTTTTGGAGAAAGAAGTAACGTATATTTCATAGCAAGAGACTTTTCCTTAGAAGTTGACAAAACGATTGTTCTTAACTTCCACAATTACTTACCACAGTCGTTGATCTTATAAAGAAGAAGAGCCAGATTTTTCATCGTCGATGCGAAGGTACAGGTTTTTCACATATGAACTTATATATAATGTCAGGGCATAGATAAAAACAATAATACCCAACATCTCAAAAAATTCTTCCAAGGTCGTTAACATGGCATATAACATCCCCAGACCATAGAGCTCATAGTAGTGCCCTGTAAATACCTCTACACCAATAGCACCTCCTACGTAGAGAGCCCCTCCAATGAGAAATAAATACCGTGTCTTTGCAGGAAGATTAGCGAGAAATTTCAGATACACTAGTCCAACAATGAGTACAAAGGCGGTACCAAAAATAACCCAGGGATAGTAAAGAAATCCGCCAGCAGTGTTTTTGAGTACAGATCGCAGTGGATATGTTCTTTCGTGGAGGCAGATCACTTCGTCCATGGATAGAAATAGAAAGATGAATGCCAGAAATTTCCAGTGGGCAACATAGTGGGCTCTATCAATCTTCTTGGCAGCAGCAATCACCGCGAGAAGGATCGAACAAAGAAGCAAGATAAACGCCGAGTACCACGTAGGAATATTGTTCTCTTCGTCAACATCAAATAGAGGTATGAGTCCTTTAAGGCGGTCATGGCCTAGGTAGTAGGTACAAAAGTTTCCCGTCAAGCTTGCAAGAAACAGACATACTGCCACAAAGATCAAGACTTGAGTAATTTTCCCAGGAGAAAGAGTAAATGTGTGTTTCATTAAATACCCCTATGACTTAATATCAGTTATATCAGGAATATTATGCATACTATATTTTCTTAGACGCGGTAGTGCATTGCATAAACTCATCTTGCATTTATCATAATTTTGATAGACATCTCTGATTGCTTCTATCAATCTTTTTTGATTAGACGCTGAGAGAGGATCAAGAGTTTGAATAGGATAATCAAAAAATTCAAACAGCCCTTTCGTTTTTTCACTTAGTTTTGTCTTCATAGGAATAACAGGGGTATTAGCTAATATAGAAAAAACAGCCCCATGGAATCTATCTGAAATAATCATCTCCAACCTTTTAAATATCCCTATCATTTCGTTATAGTCATATTCATTCTTTAAATATTTTAAAGGAATAAATTTCAATACCTCTTTTATAAAATTCATATCCTCAACTTTAGAGGTAGTTACATATATAACTCTTTTCTTAAATGCTTCTTCTATTTGATTGATTGTCTCTGCCCATAATTTATAATCGGGGTTGGCTTGATTTCTAACAATCAATCCAATGCTTCCTTCCTCAATAGCTTCTTCAGAAATAATCCTCTCTATCCTACTATCTAAGAATTTTACCTGGAGAAAAAAAGAAGCATCTGAGGAAAGATTAACCTTTTCAGGTAGGACTCCGATATCTATTAATCTTTGTCTGGAAAAAGGATCTCTCGCAGCTATATAATCAAGCTCATTATAAACCTTTTTTACTAAACTACAAACCAGTGGGTCTTGGATTTCAACGGTTTGGTTTACAAAGGCCACAACCTTATTTAAGCGTTTAGCCAAGTTAGAATAAAAAAGCAGGACGAAAAGTCTTTCGGCAAAATGATCCCTCACAATAGCATGTCCATTCACTAATATTATATCTGCCTTTTTAATAGTTGAAAAAGCATCCTGATTAACAACTTGAAAAACAAATAGCTTATTTAATATACTTAAGAATTTCCTTAAAATAACATTAGATGATTTTTGTTGAGTAAGATTATTGAGATAATTTGCTCCTTTTTCCAGATGGCCCCAAATTGTTTTATAATTTTTTACCTTTTCTAAAAAGAGACCCATTAATAAATATCTTCTTGTCCATTTTTTAAATATTCCTATCTTATCACCACTTACGTACTTTAGTTTATAGAAGCAATATTTAAAATAACGACTAATGTACAAAGTCCTAACTTCAGCCGATGGGAAATGATGCTGAGCCAACTGAATTAGTCCATTGGTAAATGCCCTGGTTCCTAAATTGGTGGCGTTATCCCTTTGATCGTGCATAATAATTATTTTTATCGAAGTTGAACTATTCTTTTGCATTGAAATCATCCTTAGTCTCCTTTAGTCTCCTTTGATTCCAGTGTGAATCAAAGAGATAACTTCTTGGAATAGCTCATAATTAGTAAAATATATGCCCAAGATATAAGTCACCGCTCCAAGAAGAAATAAGCCCAAGAGTACCGGCACACCAGAGGCCGGGAGATGAAAGAGGTATTTAACTCCGAGCAAGACAGCCCCCATAATTAAAACCCCGGTTATGGCCGGTAAAAGGGCTTTCACTATATCTAACATCTTACACTGAAGCACTATGGCACATATCCAACCATTGACTCCCATAGTAATTAGCCGAGCCAGAAGAATAGAGATCGCCGCCCCGGCTGCCCCCCAATAAAAGGCTAACGGATAGATAGATAAAGCCACCCCGGCCACATTAACCACGGCTAAGTTCTGACAATATTTAGGATGTCCGATTCCGGCATAAAGATCACCGGTGGTGGTATCGATAGCTCGAACAGCCACAAAGAGAGATAGTATCTGAAAAGGGATAATGGCTGGAATCCATTTTTCCCCAAAAAGGGTCAGAATAACTTCAGTTCCAATAAGGGCTGCCCCAATACCCACCGGGGTAGAAACAAGAGCAGAATAAGAGAGTGTTCGCAAATATGTCTCCCTGAGTCGAGGGGTATCATCCTGCAACTTAGCGTAGATGGGGAAGGCCACTGCGGCAAACATTCCTTCCGTGAGCAGCAAAAACCGGCCGGAAAAGGTATAGGCAAAGCTATAGTATCCTAAGGCCTCTATCCCCATTATTCGGCCGATAGCAATTTTGTCCAGGGAATTGTATAAATACATTAAAATGCTCATGCCCAGGAAATATTTTCCATAGTGGAAGCACTTTTTAGCCAAATCAAAATCAAATTCCAGGGACAGGTGATATCCTGACATATACCAGTAAGCCAGGCTTTGAATGGCCGTGGAAACAAGCCCGCCCCCTACTAAGGCCCAGACACCCGATTCTCTCGGAAGTAGAAGGGCTAATATAATGGCTATGCCTCCTTGAGTTATAGTCGCGGCTAACTTGCCAAAAAGTATCTGTTTGAAATGAAATCTTTTTTGAACAAGGGCGTGCGGCACTACCCCGGGAACTTTAAGAAAAAGATTGAGGGCTAAGACCTGGATAATTAATTCAACCGCCGGGTCTTGAAAGAAATCGGCCATCCATGGAGCTGTTAAAAAAGCTGATAGATAGCCGGCCACGGTTATGCCTACCAGCAAAATAAAGACCGTATGACAGGTGGTCTCTATTCGTTCCTGCTGGTGAACAATAAAGTAACTAATTCCTAAATGAGTAAAGACATTAATGGCCTCAATTACCACGGTGGCTGAAGCCACCAGACCATAATGCTCGGGAAAAAGCAGCCTGGCCAGAACAATTCGAAAAACAATGTGTAATATCTGGTCAAGAACAGAGGCTATGGTAGTCCACTTGACCCCTTCGGCAGCAATTTTTCTAAGTTTCATAGTAGCGGTGCAGTTACTATTCCAGGTTGAGCCGCCTCTTAAATATCAATTTGAGCATTCTAAGGGCGGTTTTGCTCACCTTCCAGAAACTATCCGAGTGCTTAGATTCCCCCCCGATTCTGGGATAATAACTAATGGGGATCTCGATTATTCTCTTTCTCGCCCGAAAAACCTCGATCATCATCTCCGGAGAGAAAGCTGGCCCCCAATTCTTAAGTCGATCTCTGATTCTTAAATAGGTATCTTTCCATAGACCACGGTAGCTGCAACCTACATCCTTCAGTCTTCAGCCTATCTACCTGAATAGTTACGGGACGGTTCACTTTAGTGTGAAAGCTTGCGGTTGATAAATATGGAGTGCATTGACCGTGTCAATGCATGCATCGTCATGGACGATGCACTCCAAAATATGTGGCAAAAGAACTCACCGAAAATTGCCCGAAAATGAACCATCCCATAGTTACCAATTATTAATAGATAATTGGAGTTTATGCCACTGCCAGGCCGTGGCAATGATAGTTTCCAGATCAGCCAAGCCTGGCCTCCAACCCAACTCTTGAATGGCTTTAGTAGCACTGGCTACCAAAACAGCCGGATCACCAGGCCTTCGTCCTGCTTCAATAGCCGGTATCTTCTGCCCAGTAACCTTTTCGGCCACCTCGATTACCTCTCTAACTGAATACCCGTTCTCATTACCCAGGTTGTAAACAGTGCTTGTCTTCCCATTTATTAGCGACTTGAGGGCCAGGATATGCGCCTCGGCTAAATCAACCACATGGATGTAATCTCTGATGCAGGTGCCATCCGGAGTGGGGTAATCTGTCCCAAAAATCTTTATGGCCTCCCGCTGTCCTAAAGCCGCCTGAAGAATTAAGGGGATGAGATGAGTCTCCGGATGATGGGCTTCACCAATCCGACCTGATTCATCTGCTCCAGCCGCATTGAAATATCTCAAGGATATATACTTGAGTCCATAAGCTTCATCACATCTGGCCAGGATATGTTCGATCATCAGCTTTGATTCACCATAGGGATTAGTCGGCATGGTGGGATCGGTCTCCCTAATGGGGATTTGCTTGGGTTCTCCATAAACGGCGGCTGTTGACGAAAAGATAAATTTCTTTATCCCAAAACTTATCATGGTCTTGAGAAGATTGGTCGTGCCGGCTACATTGTTCTCAAAATAAGCCAGGGGGTTCTCCATTGATTCCCCTACCAGACTGTCAGCCGCAAAGTGCATCACCGCTTCAATTTGATTTTCTTTAAAAACCTTCGACAACCTGGAGGTGTCTCTTATATCCCCTAAGATAAACTCCCCGGCCAGGACTGCCTCACGATGTCCTTTTTTCAGGCTGTCATAGGTGATAGTCATCAATCCGTGCTCATTTAACTGTTTGACCACCTGGCTGCCGATATATCCAGCCCCGCCAACTACTAAGATCATTTCTCTTCCTTGAGGGTAAGTAGTGGCTGGCGCCACTGTCACCGGGCAGCAGTCGCCGTTATACTATTACCCCGCAACATTTGCGTTATCCGCGAGAATGTTACATGAGGCTCGATGCTCGATCCTCGATGCCCGATACCGGATATTCGATACTGGACACTGGATCCTTTACCCGCATCAAGCATCGAGCATCAAGTATCGAGGATCGAGCATCGAGGACTATTTGGTTGCGGCGGGAGGCCGCGCTATGGTTTCCCTCCGCAACTGTTGCACGGCAAATACGAGGCACCCGAACCCAAAAAGCATCTCGAAGACCTCAGGGCCGATAAAAAAACCCGTTTCAAGAAATATCCTTGGGGCTTGCAACCACAAGGCTCACCCTGGAAAAAGGCTTTGAAACGGGCTCGATGCTTACTTATTATTAGTTTACCACAAGATTCCAATTATGTCAACCCTTTTTTGTGAGAGCCGCTAAATCCGTCACCTCATTCGTCCGTAGTAACTATTCAGCCACTAAGGCACAAAGACACAAAGATTACAAATATTCTCTTCGTGCCTTAGTGGCTTTGTGGCTAAATAGTTACCGTCCGTAAAAATATTAGGCGGGCTGTTTGGCAGCCCGCCTAATTTGCTTGGCTAAGGTGACTTTATCTTTCAATCAAGAACCATCACGTCTTGCGCTTGAAGGCCCTTATTCCCTTCGCTGGCCGTAAATTCGACCCGCTGGCCTTCTTCCAGAGAACGATAGCCATTGCCTTTAATGGCGCTATAGTGCACGAAAATATCTTCTCCTTCATCGGGGGCTATGAAGCCATAGCCTTTAGTGGCGTTGAACCACTTAACAGTACCGCTTTCACGCTCTGCCACGAACCATCCACCTCCTTCCTCAGTTTAAATTAAATCGGGCAGAACGATCCAAACCAGCCTCTCGAAGAGACCTTTGTTAGTATTGAGACACATCTTGCAGTAAATCAATATCAGTTGCAACCCACCAGGGTATTACTCTTACAACTTACAAAGGTGTTACTATGGATTTGAACGACTGCCAACAACTAAGTGTAATTGGGCTTGGAATTTGATACGGACAATTTTGAGATGCCGCCCCATATATGGACCGCCTCAAGGTCGGCCACAAATTCACCCCTCCAGCTTACACTCGGTATCCACTTTAGCATAATTTTATATTATTGTCAAGCTAAAAAACTGAAATTCCTTAGATAATCAATAAAATTTCTTGACTTTTCTCCCTTAATTACGGTATAGTATTACCCTGCAACATTGGCGTTGTCTGCGAGAATTAGTAAGTGTTCAGCCACAAAGACACTAAGACACAAAGATTAAAGGATTATTTTTTAATAGCTCAACAGAGCAGTAGCGCAGTAGTTAAAGACTTTTCTGAAAGTTCCAGAACTGCTGCTCTATGGCTCTAATGTTCTCTACGACACATACTTTCCCCTTTGTGTCTTCGTGCCTTAGTGGCTGAACGGTTACGAGAATTATAAAGGCACCGTAACTACTCAGGTAGATAGGCCGAAACGATGAACATCGCCCTTGAGCCGGACATGAAAGAGTTTAGCTATTTAAAGGAAGACATTATTTCCCATGTTAAACAAGTAGCTGAGGGAAAGGGAGAAAGAATATACCTGGTGGGGGGATGGCTGCGGGATTATCTTCTTGAGAAAAAGAGCAATGATTATGATTTTGCGGTGGGAGGCGAGGCCATTTCTCTGGCCAGAGAAGTGGCTTCCTCCCTGGGGGGCAGTTTCTTCATCCTTGACCCTGAGCGGGATTGCGCCCGGGTAGTCCTTAAAGGAAAAGAGCAGGTATGCCTGGATTTTTCTCGACTCAAGGGGGACAATATAGCAGAGGACCTCAGACAGAGAGACATTACTATTAATGCCTTGGCCGTGGATCTTTCAGGGTCTGAGACCATCATTGATCCTAACGGGGGGCTGCCTGACCTGTCGTCCGGTCGAATCAGGCTTGTATCTAAAGAAAATCTCATCGAGGACCCCTTGCGGGGACTTCGAGCCTTCAGATTAGCGGCCCAACTCGGCTTTAAAATAGACCAGGACAGCTTAAGGCTTATCAGCCAATATGCCTCCTTGATTACCCGAAGCTCGGAAGAACGGATCAGGGATGAACTTCTTTTTTTGTTGGAGACAAAAGAGAGTTATCCGCACCTTTTGGCTATGGATGAGACAGGGTTATTGGGGGAGATCATCCCGGAACTTATGCCCCTTAAGGGAGTGGAACAGCCCGGGTACCACCATCTTGATGTCTTTGATCATTCCACCGTTTCCCTGGCCTACCTGGAAGAGATAACCGAACACTGCGCCTTTCACTTTCGGGCCTGGCATAACCGGATAGCCGAATATTTAAAACGGCCCCTTTCCAGTGGTCAAAGTCAGGTCGCCCTTCTTAAACTGGCGGCTCTCTTTCACGATCTGGGTAAGCCCCAAAGTTTAACCCGGCAGGGAAATGGCCAGATAAGCTTTACAGGACATGAGCGTTCAGGGGCGGAACTTGCTTTTTTAATTGGGAAAAAACTCAAGCTATCCAGAGATGAAGCGGAAAGATTAAAAAAGATAGTGGCCTCACATATGCGGCCCGGTCTGCTGGCTAACGAGAATAAAATCTCGGCCAGGGCTGTCCATCGGTTCTTTCGGGATTTGGGTGAAGATGGCCTGGGCACGCTTATTCTTTCTTTAGCTGATCGCTATGCGGCCCGTGGTCCAAAGGCGTGTTCCTCGTCGGTTATCTTGAGACAATACTGGGTAATTAATCATCTTCTAAAACGATTCTTTGAGGAAAAGGAGATAATTACGCCTCCCAGGATGGTTGGGGGGAGGGATTTGATTGAGGTTTTCGGTCTTTCGCCCGGGCCTCTCATTGGCCAGCTTCTCAGAGAGATAGAAGAGGCCTACATTGAGGGGCAGGTGAAGACCCGAGAGGAAGGATTGGCCCTGGTAGAACGGCTAATCGCCGATAGGCTGAAGGCTGAAGACTGAAGACTGAGTAGTTACCTGAGATGTCTCTTCTTTCGTAACCGTTCAGCCACAGATGCACACAGATGAAACACGGAAAATCCGTGAGCCGTGTCCGTGATTAGGGTCTGTCCTTAGGCTGTAGGGACAACCCTTGTGGTTGTCCGTCTACGGAACGGACATGGACAAGCACGGACAGGGACAAGCCCTGTCCCTACACTTCCGCCTTCTGTCCTGTGTTATTTATCCGTGCTAATTCGTGCATACCTGAACGGTTACCTTCTTTCAACTCTCCACTGTCCGCAAATGACGATGATATTTAAGGGCAAAGCGGTGCGCCTCGTCACGAATATGTTGAAGCAAATGCAGGGTAGGGGAATCCCGGGCAAGCAAGATAGGTGAGGAGCGATGAAGGGTAAAGATTTCCTCCTCAGTTTTGGCCAGGGCAATAAGGGGGACACCTTCCAGACCAAGCCGCAGCAGGGTGCCCCAAACTGAAGAGAGTTGGCCCCTGCCTCCATCCACCACGATTAAATCCGGCAGGGGGCTTTTTTCTTTCAATAAACGCCGGTAACGACGGCCGACCACTTCTTCCAGACAGCCATAGTCATCAGGGGCCTCAGCCGATTTGATCTTAAAACGTCGATAATCTCCCTTTTTTGGCCGGCCATTTTCAAAAACAACCACCGAGCCGGCCGCCGCCTTATCCCCTAAGTTTGAGATGTCAAAGGCCTCAATTCTCAAGGGGGGTGATTTGAGGCCTAAAAGATCCTTTAACTCTTCAGCCGCGGTCTCAGGGACGGCTTTTCCCTTTTGAGCCAGAAGAAGGGAGGCATTTTTAACGGCCAATTGAAGCAACCTCAAGCCTTCCCCACGTTTAGGCGCCTTAAGATTGACCCGGCTGCCCCGTTTCTGTCTGAGCCACTCACTTATCAGGTTCTCTTCTTCTATCCGGCAGGGGAGAAGGATTTGAGGCGGGATAGCCGGGGCTTTTAGATAATGCTGCTTTATGAAGGCGCTCACTATCTCTGCCGGGGTCTCACCACCCTGGAGGATGAAGTGCTCCCGACCGATCAATCTGCCTTGCCGAATAAAGAAGATAATAAGGCAGGCCAGATTATCCCTTTGAGCCAGGCCTAACACGTCTTCATCTATTGGCCTGTCCAGGACCATCTTTTGATGGGCCAGGATGGATTCCACCCCTTTTATCCGGTCCCTGATTTGGGCTGCCTTTTCAAATTCCAGCGCCCCGGCGGCTTCTTTCATTTGACCCTTGAGGTGGGTTATCACCTCCTCCCCCCGCCCGGCCAGAAAGAGACACATTTGATCCACCATCTTTCGATATTCTTCTCGACTAATTAGTCCGGCACAAGGGGCCAGGCAGCGCTGAATATGAAAATTGAGGCAAGGCCGGGCCTGTTTATCGGAAGTTATCTTTTGTTTGCAGGTCCGCAGGGGAAATATCTCCCGCCCAGACTTGAGCACCCCCCGCAGGACCCCGGCCTCGGTATAAGGTCCGAAATATTTTGCCCCATCCTCTTTCATCCGCCTGGTAATATAAACCCTGGGGAAATCTTCGGCCAGGGTAACCTTGAGTAAAGGATAGGCCTTATCATCCTTTAATAGGACATTGTATCGCGGTCGATATCTTTTGATAAGATTGCATTCGAGGATAAGGGCTTCTATCTCGGAATCAGTGACGATATACTCCACATCAGCCGCCACTGAGAGGAGAGCTGCTTCTTTAGGGGTATTACCACCTTTTTTGGGGCGGTAGGCTCTAACCCGTTTAATTAAGGAGACAGCCTTGCCCACATAAATGACCTCTCCTTTTTTGTTTTTCATCAGGTAGACCCCGCATGTATCCGGAAATTGAGCCAATTTTTGAGCAAATTTCGAGTTGGGGGCACCCGCTGCCAGGCCGGCTTTGCCTGGCGGGTCATCGAGTTTCGGGTTCATCTTTTACATCCGATCGCTCAGGATATCCATCCTGAAAGGAGGTGGCGTTAAGACTTTGACCTCATGGTTAATGCGCTTGGCTATTTGAGCTTCAGCTATTTCAAGGTCGTAACGTGCTTGTAGGCGCAACCATACAACAGCAGTTGTACCAAAATAACGAGATAGCCGCATAGCCGTGTCTGCCGTAATCGAACGCTTCCCACGCACAATCTGACTAATCCTCAATGCAGAAACGCCTATATCTTTAGCCACACGATACTGACTCAAGCCTAAAGGCTTCATGAAGTCTTCCAATAAAACTTCTCCAGGATGAATAGGTGGGAGTGTTTTCATGTCTCTCCTTTCAATGGTGATAATCAACAATCTCTACATCTCTCGCCTTACCATCAGCCCACTTGAAACAAATTCTCCATTGGTCGTTAATGCGAATGCTATACTGCTCTCCGCGAAGTTCTTCGAGTCTATTTCCAGGCGGTGCCAGCAAATCTCGGAAATTGTCTGCATCGTCCAAATAAAGGAGCTTGCGCCGAGCAGTTTTCTGAATATCCAACGGCAGTTTCCTTGACACTTTGCCTCTGAATATTTTCTCTGTTTCAGGGCTGGCGAAAGATTCAATCATTCTACTATAATATCATGAGGCGGTAGTATCGTCAAGCGATATCTTTGAGGGAAAACAAAAACACGAATCTCACCCGCTCCACGAAAAACACCAAAAGCCTTTTCAGCATCTAATAGAAGCTACCCTCTGCCCTTCTCCACGATGAAAGACCTTTCATGTTATTCGTGCATTAGTGAAATTCGTGTTTTTTAAAGCCGCTAATCTTTTTTCTTACACTCCTACTAAATCAAGCACATTGGCAGAAGCCACTCTTGAATGGGCCATTAGAGCATTTCCGCCTTCTGAAGCGATAAGGTCCTGAATACGAGCCATCACCTTGCCTGCTTCTTCGGCATCCTCAACCCTCGTGGCTGCAGCTTGAATGTTCTCTCTAAGAACGGCTAAGGTATCCATCCTCAGAGGGGATTCTGTAACTTGATCTTCCAGAGCTGATTGACTTAAACCTTCACCTCTCTTTAACTCCTGGCCGCCTTCTTGTTGTCCAACTCCCAGGAGCCTTTGAACCACATTTCCTACCTCCATGCTAACTCACCTCTCCTTCCTACGCAGTCAGGGGAAATAGAACCTCCCAGGAAAGCCTCCTCAAAACTTCCTCTGCCCTGCTTATTATCTATATCGGCAACTTAGCAAGCTAACTTTAGCAGTAAACAGTAAGTCAGTAGACAGTTAATAAAGGTTTAACTGACTACTGTTTACTGTCTATTGGAGTTTATCCACAAAAAATGCATCGTCTCTTCTCACTGTCCAGCCAGTATATGGAATTTTATAGCTCTTTTGAACCAATTTAGTTTTCCTTACTTCAGCCAACTTACTTCTTACTTTTTTCATCTTTTCAGCCAGAAGGATCTCATTCTCTTCTCTTCTTTTCATTAACTTTGTCCAAACACGCTCAATCTGGCTCAGGATAGTGGTTAGCTCTTTATCTTCCGAAAACTCTCCTTGCCTTTCTCTCCACCGCACGATTTCATCATCTAAAGATTTGATCTTGAGTTCTAATCCTGCTTCCTCCTTAGTCAAGTCCAGCAATCTATCGCCATCTTCCGCCTCTATTGCTTCCCTCTGCCACCTGCCTAAGTCGAACATCCTGGAGATGGCCCCCAATTGATCCTTGAGGAGCGATTTCAACTTCTGTAGTTCTTGGTCGCTTTCTGTAACCACCATTTACCTTCCCCATTAGCCACATTAAGCCGCCCGAGGAGGTCCCTTTATCACCTTCTCACTGGTAGTTTTTATCATTTCACTCCAGGCCTCTCGCAGTTCAACAAACATACTTTGAACTTCCTCTATTATCTTGGCCTCCTTCTTTATATTAGCATCAATTAAGCGGCGATTCATATAATCGTAAAGCCGATAAAGATTGGCGGATAGTTCTCCTCCCGCTTTCATATCCAATGATATCATCAATTCGTTAAGGATTTCCTGAGTGCGAATAAGCCTTCCCGAGACAACATCGTATTTCTTCTCTGGTAAAGCCTCTTTAGCCTGTTTAAGAAATTTTATGGCCCCTTCATAGAGCATAAGAATCAGTTTGGCTGGGCTTGCCGTCTCCACACTGGCTTGGCGATATCTTTGATAAGGATTAGTGACCATTGATTAATAAACCCTTCCGCCTGCGTTATGCACCTCCCCTCCCCCTTTTCACGGCATAACGTCTAATACGATGATGGGATCAGAAGATACCATCATCTTTGACAGATGACCTTTCTATCTTATTTATTTTAGCATTTCTCACGAAAGATGTCAACCCTTTTTTTTAGTAATCAGCCGACCGTTAGCAAATAGGGGGACATGGGGGACGGTGGTGTAGGAAGCAAAAAAACATTTGACAAATCAAATACCATAATGCATAATTGAACTATGCTAAGGAAACCTAGATTAGATGCTCCCGGAGCTTTACATCATGTGATCGTTCGAGGGATTGAACGAGGGGAAATATTCAGGAGTAAGATTGAATTGATTAAAGGAATAAAACCTCTTGACATAGATTAAGCTATAGGGTATCCTTGCCTCCAAAGGGTAGAGGAAGTAAAGAAGTAAGGGGGAAAATGACTCTATTTCCCAGGATTAACGCGCCTATCTTAAATGAAACTAAAGCGGCCGTCCTTGCTCAGGAGGCCAAGTTGGCTGATAATTTCCTGAGTCGAGGCCTCGGCCTTATGTTCAGGAAAACTCCAAAGGCTCTAATCCTTAGATTTTCAAAAGAAAGTCGATGGGGATCATCTATTCATATGGCCTTTATGTCTTTTGATCTTGACCTTATCTGGCTTTCCTCTTCTCTGAAAGTGATGGATATTAGAGAAAGAGTGAAGCCCTTTAATCTGTTTAAACCAGCTACCTGGCGGATTTATCTTCCCTCTGTCCCGGCCCGTTATGTCTTAGAATTACCTGTCGGTACTGTGACTAAAAGCCGGACAACAGTGGGAGATCAACTACAATTAATAATTAATAATTGGTAACCGTTCAGTTATAGCTGCACGGATTAGCACGGATAAATAACACAGGACAGAAGGCGGAAGTGTAGGGACAGGGCTTGTCCCTGTCCGTGCTTGTCCCTGTCCGTGCTTGTCCATGTCCGTTCTGTAGACGGACAACCACAAGGGTTGTCCCTACAGCCTAAGGACAGACCCGAATCACGGACACGACTTACGGATTTTCCGTGTTTCATCTGTGTGCATCTGTGGCTGAACGGTTACAATAATTGTAACTACTTAGGTAGATAGGCTGAAGGCTGAAGACTGAAGTCCAATCATCTTCTGGTCTCCGCATTTATTCCTAAAAGCCTTCAGCCTTCAGTCTATCCACCTGAATAGTTACATTGATAATTATGACCCTAATAACCCATACCGCAGTTGGACTTGGCCTGAGCAGTTTTTTCCCACCTTCTGACAGGTGGTTTGTCATTGCCTTCTCCCTTCTTCCTGATATTGATCATTTATTGACTTTGAAGAGCTGGCGGATTAGGCCTGGCGGTTTAAGGGCGAGTCGAACAGTAATGCACGAGCTTTTGGGGGCCACTACTTATACCATCCTGGGTCTTTTACTCTACCTTTGGGCGCCTCATATAGCCCGTCTTTTTCTCCTGAGCGTCTCAGTTCATCTTTTCCTGGATTTTATCTCCGGTTTTAGTCAACCTTATCGGATGATCAAAGGCGAAGGAAGTAAGATAGATTTAGGAGAAAATCTCTGGATTCGGATAGGCCAGGAAGTAGGCGTAAGCGGGCTGTTTTTATGGATGTTTTTATAGTATTAGCCGGCCAGACTCGATGCTCGATGCTCGATCCTGGATGCTCGATGCTCGATGCTCGACGCTGGATGCTGGATGCTCGACGCTGGATGCTGGATGCTCGACGCTGGATGCTCGATGCTCGACGCTGGATGCTCGATGCTCGACGCTGGATGCTCGATACTCGATGCTGGATGCTCGATGCTCGATGCTCGATGCTCGACGCTGGATGCTCGATGCTCGATCCTGGATGCTCGATGCTTGATGCTCGACGCTGGATGCTCGATGCTCGATGCTCGATGCTGGATGCTCGATGCTGGATGCTCGACGCTCGATC
>JBFMHI010000027.1 GCA_040753085.1 bacterium
GGCCAAGCTGGACAAGGCTGAAGAGAAACTGGATAAGATGGAGATCAAGCTGGATAGATTACAGCCACAAGTAGATGAGGCGGGCAATGTTATTCCGGTGCCGGGGATCGCTAAGATCGAGGCCAAGGCCGATAAATTAGAAGCCAAGTCAGACCGGCTGGAAAAGGAGATGGGGAAGATCTCGGATGAACTCCTGGGAGGGCCAATAACTCCAGTAACACCAGGAGCCACGGCGGTCAGACCTACCCCTGAACTAAGACCGGCGCGTAAGCCCAGTATCCGTGAATTGATTGACAAATTGGAGACCAAGTTGGATCAATCTCAACAGACTCCTGGCCAGACAGACGAGGTCGGCCGCAAGTTGGAGGCCATCGAAGCCAAGCTGGATGACGGTTTCCCGACCATCGGCCAGCCTATCGGCAAACTTGAATCCAAGCTGGATCGCCTGGAATCTAAGCTCGATCAGACAGGAAATCAAAACATTATTGAGGTCTTAAGGAAGATCGAGGCTAAGCTTGACAAGCTGGAAGCCAAGGTTGACAGGCTGGAGGCCAAGTTCGATCAAGGACAGTCAGGCGCCATCCAACCAGGTGGAACAGGCACGGTAGCTCCACGCCTAAGATGAGACAAAGTTAAGAACCTCATTAGGCGCCATCCAACCACCACGTGGAACAGGAACGGTAGCTCCACTCCGGTAGAACTAATCTCTGGGGTAGGGCGGCCTGGCGTCCTGTCCCAAAGCTGAAGGCTGAAGGCTGAAGGCTGAACAACAGCCTTCAGCCTAACAGCCTTCAGCCTAAACAGCTTCTCCGTGTCTCTGTATCTCTGTGCTGAACGATTACAAAGGGATTAACATTATGGTCTGAAAATGACTAACAATATATTAGAGGAGGGATGATTATGTCAACCGCTACAGCTATTGATTTGAAAGAAGATATATGGACATACGAAGATTATTTACATCTTCCTAATGATGGTAAAACATATCAAGTCATTGGAGGTGAATTGTTTATGGCACCAGCTCCCTTAGTCTATCATCAAACATTATCAAGGAATTTAGCGTTTATTATCTGGAATTTCGTTAAAAAGCACGATTTAGGGGAGGTTTTTTTTGCCCCAGTAGATATAATCTTTAGCCAAATAAATGTTACTCAACCTGATATAATCTACATTGCCAAAGAAAGATTAGGAATAAAAAAAGAGAAGGGGATTTTTGGTGCTCCTGACTGGATTATTGAGATTCTTTCGCCATCTACCTCAAATTTAGATTTAAGGATGAAGAAGCAACTTTATCAGAGCTTTGGGGTTAGAGAATATTGGATAGTTGACTCATCAGAAAAAAAGCTACAGGTTTATTTTTTAAAAGGTGGTAGTTACACTGTAAAAGAGGTGTATTTTCAGACAGATGTAGTTGAAGTAAAAACAATAAAAGGCCTGAAGATTAATCTGGCAGAGGTTTTTTAAAGGTTAACCAGCAACAATATCAGATTAAGATTAAGGAGGGAGATATGATATCTAGGCTATTCAGGATGTTTCAGTTGATGGGTTGTCTGGGAGTGGTGATTCTTTTGGGAGCTGGTTGTGCGAAAGAAGAAAAAAGGGTCAAGGACCTGGTGAAGCAGCTTCAGGGTGATTATGCGGGCCGGTCTGCGGCCAGAGAAGAGTTAATTAAGATTGGATCGCCGGCCGTGTCGGCCCTGATAAAGGCCTGCGCCAGTGAGGACGGCAACCTGCGTTGGGAGGCAGTCAATACCCTGGGCTATATCAAGGACCCGCAGGCTATCCCGGCTGTCCTGAAGGTGGTTTTAGGAGACGACGATGTCCATGCCAGATGGCGAGCTATCTGGGCTATTGGGGCCATTGACGACGGCAGCGTCGTGCCTCAACTGATCAAGTCCTTAAAAAGCAGAGATGACAAAATTGTCTGGAATGCGGCGGTGGCCCTATCTGCCTTTGATCGCCCCGAAGGGGCAAGTATCCTAATGGGAGGACTCCAGGCTAAAGATGACTGGACACGATGGGAGGCGGTCAATGCCCTCGGCCGGGCTTACAATGAAAAAACAGTGGCGGTCCTTTCGGCCATGATGAATAAAGTCGACAAAAACCTCCGGCAGGAGATCGTCCTTTCGCTGGGTAAGATCGGAGATACTCAGGCGCTATCCACTTTGATTTCAGCCATTTCTGACACTGAGCCGGATGTCAGGTGGCGGGCGGCTATGGCCCTGGGCCAGATAGGGGACGCCTCGGCTGTGCCGGCCTTGAAGGCTCGTCTCAAAATAGAAGATAACGACCTGGTTAAGGAAAACATCACCGAGACCTTAGCTAAGCTGGAGAAGCCTGTCTCATAGAGTTTAAGTAACGGCAAGAAGGGGGTGAGGCCTATGATAACCTAAACCATTCTCTTTGCCTACAGGTGGGAGAGAGATGGGGTTGTTCTACTTCAACAGCCTGATAAATTCAGAAGGAGGTGTTGTCGTTATGGCAACCATCAAAAGAGTTATTTCCATCATTAGTGTTTTCAGCATCCTGTTAATAGCTGGATCCGTCTTGGCTGGGGTTGGTGGACCAGAACCCACCAGTCC
Organism: bacterium; assembly: GCA_040753085.1. Taxonomy (NCBI): domain Bacteria; species bacterium. Next base: position 2,583 of record JBFMHI010000027.1, read on the forward strand.
TAAAGCAGGAGGGCCTGGCGGACCTCCTGTTCCTATTCAAAACTGGACATCAGTTCTTAAATCACATGCTGACTGGCTCAAAAACAAACCGGAAGGATCGGGGGACTACAGCATCAACATAGCTCTGGTCTACAACAATCAGGACGGCGAGGCCGGTTATGCTGAGGGTGGGCTTCGTTTAGTGACGGTCACTCAGGGTAAGCCGCCCCATCAGGCTCTATTGGGCACTTTCCTTCAGGGCGAGGTGACCCTTTATAAGAACACTGAGCGATGGGGTGAGTTTGATCCGGAGGATCCGGAAGCGATCGATCCTGGGGTGGGGGGGAAGTACCCCTTCGATCCAAACCAAACGGAGCAGGTTGAGGTAAAGATCGACGTCAAGACAGGTCAAGTTGACATCGGCGCCTCAACCATCACCAAACCGGAATACTCCAAGGGGGTCGCCTTCGGCTTCGAGAAAAAACTATCAAAGCCCAAGTATTATGTCATAAGTCTGAACAGGCAATTTGTGCCGCCTTTAAGGTAGAGTTGCCTATTGCCTATTGGCTCTTTAACCCAAAGGGACCAAAGGGACTAAAGGGACCAAAGGGACTAAAGGGACTAAAGGGACCAAAGGGACTATTGGCTATTGCCTATTGTCCATTGTCTGAACAGGCAATTTGAGCCGCCTGTAAAGTAGAATTGCCTATTGCCTATTGGCTCTTTAACCCAAAGGGACCAAAGGGACTAAAGGGACTAAAGGGACTAAAGGGACTAAAGGGACCAAAGGGACTATTGGCTATTGCCTATTGTCCATTGTCTGAACAGGCAATTTGAGCCGCCTGTAAAGTAGAATTGCCTATTGCCTATCGCTATTGGCTATTGGCTATTGGCTAACCCAGACACCAGGAGTTTGACAGACTCCTGGTGTCTAACCCTCTGTTTACTCTAAGCCAGAAAAAACCGAGATATCTGATGCCGAAATAGAAAATCTCCTCGTAATCGTTCACCACAGAGACACTGAGACACGGAGAATGATTTTAGATTTTTCTCAGTGTCTCTGTGTCTCCGTGGTGAGGTGAACGATTACAAAATCTCCTCCAGGAAATGGAAAGATACCGGGACTTAATGACATGATCCTCATCCGTATTATCGTAATGCTGGTGGCTGTTTTGGCGGCCGCCTCGGTTATTAAGGCTCAGGAAGAAGAGGGCTTTCGCCTGGGGAATCTACCTGAATATGTCACCCTCTCAGGAACAAAGCGTGTCAGCACTTCTTATACCCAACTTAAAGGCCAGACAAGGGCCCTGACACCAGAGGGAGTCAATATTAACCAGAGCTTGAATCTACTCCTGGAAGGCCGGGTGAATGACCGGGTAGGCGCCCATCTGAGGTATGATGACTCTCAAGAAATGGCCTTGGAGATGCGTCTGGACTATCATCAGGGTCCGCTTGAGGCCTCCTTTGGTGATATTGAGCTTTCCCTGAGTGAAACCGAATTTACCCAGGTCAATAAGAGCCTCTTTGGCCTCTCCGCCACCTCAGAATTTGGGCCGGTCAGGACCACTCTCTTTGGCGCCCGAACAAAGGGTGTCTCCCGAACAAGGGTCTTTCGGGGGACTGCTATCCAGGGAGAGATAAGCTTTTATGCCTCCGATTACCAACAAAGAACCTACTATCAACTACCTCATCAGCCGGTGATCCTTGACAGCGAAACAGTTATCTTTAGTAACTTACCAGGAGGAGAGCAGAAGCAAGAAAAGGGCATAGATTATGAGCTTGACTATACCGAAGGGATATTGAACTTAACTGAGCCACTGGAGACGAACACTACCCTTAAAATATCCTATCAGCATAATCAGGGGACCGTGGAAGGGTTGGTCATCGCTGACCCTTCCGGGAGCGTGGATTACGAGATAAAGGGCAAATATTACTGGTTAGGCCAGCGAAACCTGATAGAAGGGAGTGAATCAGTCTGGGTAGATGGGGAGGCTCAAACAAGAGGCGTTGATTATACCCTGGACTACCAGGCTGGAGTTATTGCCTTTACGGTTCCCTTTGATCCCCCAGCCGCCTCTATTGAAGTTGCTTATGAATATCGTTTCAAGGCGTACTACTTAGATTCCCCGGTGGTCTTTGGGAGTGAAAGGGTGCGGGTAGACGGAAGAAGCCTGAGCCGGGGTGGAGACTACGCCATTAATTACCAGACCGGTTTACTTACCTTTTTTGACCGGGCTGAGTCCATTTTTGAGGATTCGGTGATCATCGTTGATTATCAATTTGAGGAAGAAGGGGCCTACGGACAGGATGCGGCTGGAATAAGGGGAAAGTATCAGGCCTTTGACTGGTTTGGACTGGGAGCGACTTACCTCTATCAGGCTGACCGTCGAGTATCGGTGGCGCCCAGCCTCACCTTTTCTCCGGGCAGTCTTCAGGTTTTCGGCTTTGACGCCAACCTGACTCTGGGAGAACATCTTAACCTTGAAGGAGAATTGGCCGGCAGTAAAGAAGGGTTCAAATATGACTCCCTCCTCTTGATAGATGATTTTGAAGGGGAAGAGGTTATTTATGACGGGGAGAGCAGACCTAACGGCCGCTGGAGGGGCATTGAATCTGAAACCGAGCTTCAACTTCGATTGGCTACCCGGGAACAGCAGCCGGATAAGGTCCAACATCCAGGAGAAGCCGGTAATTTTCAGACCCTGGAATTAACCTATCTGTCTGGAGAGTCAAGTATTGAACAGGTCTTTGACTTACCTCTTGACCTTTCTCCTTATTCATCTCTCGCTACTTGGGTCTATGGTGATGAAAGCGGCTCCCTCTTAAAGATCGACCTGGCCTCAGGCAGCCAACACCTGTTTTCCTTTAGCGAAATTATCGACTGGTCTGGCTGGAGAAAAGCCAAGTTTTCTTTGGATTCACCGGCCACGACTACAGGGAATCCTGATCTGGCCAGGATCAATCGCATCCGAATTACCTTAGAGGGGAATCAGGCTGAGGGATGGTCAACTATCTGGCTTGATGACCTGGGTGTTTCCGGTCGTAAACCAGCGGATGGAACAGCCAAACGAGCCGCCGCTAAATGGAAAAGTGAAAGGGCCTGCCTGGCAGCTACCTTCAGGGATCTGGCCCCAGGATTTTATCCCTTTGAACCCTACTACCAAGTAGAGGAAGATATAAATGACATCAGGATATACGATATTGAGGCCAATCTTGACCCTCTGAATTATCTCTGGGTGGGAGGGGGCTACAAGAACCGGCTTCGGAGAAAGTCCAGACCCCTGGAAGAACGGATTCAAGCCTATATATATTCAACCTCCCTGGGCTTAGGCAATAAACAGGGATCACGGTTTGACCTTGGATTTGCCCAGGAAAAGGAACACGACTTAAAAGATATTCATTCCCTGGATCATATCAAGACCGACTATTTAGTCTCCTTCAATATTCTAACTGAATCCACTCCCTTGATGGGCGCGGCCCTTGATTTCTTTGGCCGGCATAAATTGACTGACTACAAGGATCAGGCCCATGCCAGCCACAATCGTTCTAATCAGAGCTACTTGCGGATGCAGATAGCACGCCGGGAGGGGATTAAGATTATTCCTTCCTATCGGTTGAAGCAGGTTAATGATAGGCTCACCCATCAAAAGGTGAGCCGCAGCGAATCTCTGGATATTGACTTGGACTTAACTCCTTCTGACAAATGGATCGGATTTGTCCGATATACTACGGCTGATCAGGATAGTTTTGGAATTGAGCGAAAGGACATTACTAAAAGCGGCCTCATCAATACTCGATTTACCCCCTTTGACTCACTCCGGATGGAGACCAACTACGAAACCAATTACTTTAAGGCCAGAGAAGGAAGTTCAGAGGACATTAGCCGGGATAGACGGGGGGATCTCAAATTCTATCTTACCCCCTTTTCCTTTATGAGCACCACCCTGGGAACATCGTGGGCTAAAAAAATAGGGGCAAGCGGCTCCAGCACCAAATCAGAAGGTTGCTCCGCAGACCTCAACTTTACCCTACTGAAGATTATCAAGCCGCTCAATGCCGTGGCCCTGGCCTCTAATCTTAAAACCCGGTATGACCGAAAAAAGAACTACCAGGCTGAAAGATCAAGTGTTACTGAGACATATACCGGCACCTGGCAGACAAATTACAAAAAGGGGATTTCGACTGAATTTAATTATACTAAGACGATTAGAGATGGATCTCCCCAAACTAAAACACCTTATCTTATGCTTTCCTTCTCTCCCCGGAAATATCTGACCGTAAGCACAGATATGCGGTTAGAGGTCAACGAGGTCACGAAGGCGGAAAACAGGACCTATTCTCTGGGCATTGATTATCGGATCAGACCCAGCATGCAGATGAGCTTCCTTCATAATTGGCTGAATGCCAATGAGGCCAGTATGACCAAAAGGATAACCACTCGTCTGGTCTGGGATATCACTGATTATATCAACTGTGACCTAAGGTATGACTGGAATGACTTTGATGAGACCGACAGGGATGAGGCTGATTATTTCTCTCATCAGGTGAGTATGGATGTGGTCAGCAGTTTTTAGTGTCTATCCCTAAACCGATCCGAGCCGCCACCGCGTAGGGAGCGACCAGGGGCGCCCGTAACCGTTCAGCCATCAAGGCACGAAGACACAACCTCGATCCTCGATCCTGGATGCTCGATTCTGGATGCTCGATCCTGGATACTGAATCCTTTACCAGCATCGAAGATCGAGTATCGAGCATCGAGGATCGAGCATCGAGCATCCAGCATCATGTGCTGAACGGTTACAACTCTTTTTATTTTATCCGTGCTAATCCGTATCAATCAGTGGCTGAACAGTTACCCCAAAAAATATATTGACAAAAGACACAGGAATGAGGTATGATAACCTGAAATGGATTACGAAACACTCTCTGGGGGAGTGATTGATCTTGCCTTTCTGGCTCTTTTTCCTTTCATTACTGCTTCTTTCGGTAGATTCACCTTTAAAAATAGAGGTAATGGCCTTGGATCAGGCAGAAGGAAAGAAGGGATTTGTCTCTTTGGATAGCAAAGTAGTGGAGGCGGCCCGGTCTGACCCGGCCTTGGATGAGAATTTAATCGCCGAGTTGCTCAAAAAGCAGGAGGCCAAGATAAAGGCCGGCAAAGAATCGGGCTTGATTTTAGAAAAACAGTCACTGATAGAGATTAAAGAGGAAGGTAGGCAAGAGGAGACTAAAAAAGATTTACCGGTAATCGAATCAAAATCAAAAGAGAAGAGGGTGACCCAAAAGGAGAAGGCACAGGCTGATTCGCGATCCAGGGGGAAGAGGGTGCCCCCTAAAAAGAAGGCGCTGCCTCCCCTGATTAAGGAGGTAAATATCCGAGAAATAGAGGAAAAGAGCCCGAAAAAGACTGAGCCTGGGGGAGAGAAATTTGTGTTCAGTGAAGAAGGTGAAATAGCTGATTTTCTTAGAGGGAAAAAAAGAGATTCGGAGTTATCCCTTTATCAAATGGGAATGTGGGGAAATGAGCCGGATAACCTGGAGCCGGTGGGCGGGTTGGAAACATCGCAGGTAGAGCCGGCTGCTCAGCCTCAAGATAGTAATAATTGGAGACAATTTTTCAGTGGGGCCAACTGGTTGAATTCCAGGAATACTATCCTGTTTTTATCAGGTGTGAGCCTTATTTTATTAAGCGGGTATTTGATTAGTAAAAGAAAGAAGTCTATGGCCAGGCGTGTCCCCGAGCGAGAGAGAATTAAGGCTCTTTATGGTCAGATGCAGGCTAATCTTGAACTTAGAGCCGCTCAGAATATAGGATCTCTGGATAAAAAAATCGAAGAACTTAAAGGGCTCATTAAGGAGATGGATGATAGACTGGATAGATTGGAATCCTCTGATAGCCGCGTGAGCAAAAGGGTAGAGCGAAAGCCCAGTATTACTAAAGAAGTAACTCCATCCCGGATAGCTTCAAGGTCAGAAGAGCGGGCCGAGTCGGGTTGTTCTCGGATATACCGTCTGAATGATGAGGGTTATGATCCCCTTTCTATTGCCAGGCAAGTAAATATGAGCCGAGGTGAAGTGGAGTTAATCCTGGGACTTCGAAAGGCCAAAGGCCGGGTAAATCAGTTTGATATCTGAGACAGCAGACAGTGGACCGTAATCAGTAGACCGTCAAAGTAGAGTTACCAAAAAATAAATTAGTTTAGTCTCGCTCTCCTTTTAACACTGAAAGTGTTAAATTTCACATAACCGTAGATGTAATCTACGGGAGAAAAGCTCCTGTTCAGCACTCGACCCTGAAAGGGTCGAATTTTATCCATGTTTTGAAATTCAACCCTTTCAGGGTTGAGATGGGGTAGATATTTTGTTTCCGCAGGTTTCACCTACGGTTATGTGAAATTCAAACCTTTCAGATTCGATAAAAAAGATGGTTGAAAAATGACGAAACTATAGAGGAGGTAGATATGCAGAAAAGATTAGACTGGAAAATAGGGCTTATTATTATTGTTTTAGGGTTGTCCGGTTTTTTTGCTTACCCTCCCTCTAAAAAGATCAATCTGGGGTTGGATCTACAAGGCGGGATGCATATTGTTCTTGAGGTGGATACCTCTAAATTAAAGGAGGGTGAAGACCCATCGGATGTGGTGGATATGGCCCTTGAGATTATTCGCAATCGGGTAGATAAATTTGGAATAGCTGAGCCTTCTATCCAGAAGCAGGGTAACAACCGGATTGTGGTTGAGTTGCCGGGGATAGATGATCCTGAGCGGGCCATTAATCTTATTGGTAAAACAGCCCTCCTGGAGTTTAAGCTGGTGGCTGACGAGGCCGATCTGGACAAGGCTTTAAAGGGCGAGATTCCGGAGGGCTATGTCCTTGCTTACCAGGAAAGTAAAGATAGTGGTGAAACGGCTCCTTTTCTTTTAAAAGAGCCGGCGGAGCTTACCGGGGCCACTTTGACTAATGCTATGGTCAGGTTTGATTCGCAGTTTAACCAGCCTTATGTTAACTTGAGCTTTAATCCAGAGGGGGCAAAGCGATTTTCCGAGGTTACCGGCGCCAATATAGAAAAGAGGCTGGCTATTGTTCTTGACGGGAAGGTAAAGTCGGCGCCGGTGATACGGTCAAAGATCCCGGATGGGGAGGCGATGATAGAGGGGAACTTTGACTACGAAGAGGCCCATGACCTGGCTATTGTTCTTCGGGCCGGCGCCCTGCCTGCTCCGGTTGAGGTGGCCGAGAATCGGGTTATTGGCCCTTCTTTGGGGCAAGACTCGATTAACAAGGGAATCCTGGCCTGCCTTATCGGAAGCGGTTTGGTTATTGTCTTTATGGCGGTCTACTATAAGTATTCGGGTTTATTGGCTAATCTGTGTCTTTTGTTTAACATAGTTATTATTCTGGGGGTGATGGCTCTGTTTAAAGCCACCCTTACCCTGCCTGGTATTGCCGGCATACTCCTTACTATTGGTATGGGGGTTGATGCCAACGTCCTTATCTTTGAACGGATCAGGGAAGAGCTCAGGGCGGGTAAAACGGCCCGAACATCTATTGCCGCCGGTTTTTCCAGAGCCTTTCTTACCATTCTTGATGCCAATGTGACCACCTTGATTACCACCTTTATTTTATTCCAATTCGGCACCGGGCCGATAAAGGGATTTGCCATTACACTGAGTACTGGAATCCTGGCCAGTCTCTTTACGGCTCTCTTTGTCAGCCGGGTTGGCTTTGACCTGGTGATGAAAAGACGTCAGATAACGCGGGTGAGTATTTAATTGTAACCGTTCAGCCACAGATGCACACAGATGAAACACGGAAAATCCGTGAGCCGTGTCCGTGATTCGGGTCTGTCCTTAGGCTGTAGGGACAACCCTTGTGGTTGTCCGTCTACGGAACGGACATGGACAAGCACGGACAGGGACAAGCCCTGTCCCTACACTTCCGCCTTCTGTCCTGTGTTATTTATCTGTGCTAATCCGTGCAGCTATACCTGAACGGTTACATTTAATTAAGGTTTCGAATTTCGGGTTAAGTCGGAACCTGAAACTGGAAACTGGAAAAGAGGTGAATCGAAATGAGGTTTGATTTTGATATTGATTTTTTAGGGTGGCGGAAATTTGCCTTTATTTTATCCGGAATTATCATTATGGTGGGGATAGTTTCTTTAATTGTTAAAGGCGGTCCGAAGTATGGTATTGACTTTGCCGGCGGAACCCTTGTTCAGATTAAATTTGCCCGGCCGGTAACCGTCACTACCCTGGAACAAATGAGAAATGCCCTGGCCAAGGTTGGTCTGGGGAAGAATGTGCAGCGATTGGGCGAGGAAAAGGACGAGGTTGTTATCAGAACCATTTCAGTTGACCCTTCTGGTTTGGCTGGGGGCATAAAAGGTGCCCTGGGGGATAAGTTTGGGAGATATAATATCCTCAGGATAGAGATGGTTGGCCCCAGTATTGGCAAGGATTTGAGGGGGATAGCCCTCTATTGTATTTTCCTTAGCTTAGCCGCCCTTCTTCTCTACATTACCTGGCGCTTTGAGTTTAAATTTGCGGTAGGCGCGGTCATTGCCCTTATTCACGACACCCTGGTGGTGATCGGTATCTTTTCTCTATTGGATAAGGAGTTTAACATCCCTATTGTGGCTGCCCTGCTGACTATTATCGGTTATTCCCTCAATGATACCATCGTTGTCTTTGACCGCATTAGAGAAAACTTGAAACTGTTGCGGAAGGAAGTCTATTCCACTATTCTAAATCTGAGTATTAACCAGACCCTTTCCAGGACAATTATTACGGCCCTTACGACTCTATTTACTGTCATAGCCCTCTTCATCTGGGGTGGGGAGGTCATTCATGACTTTGCCTTTGCCTTCGTGATCGGAATCATTGTCGGAACCTATTCTTCCATATATGTCGCCAGCCCAATTGTCCTGGAGTGGCACTTAAGGCAACACAAATAGGATTGCGGATTTAAGATTGCGGATTGCGGATTTCGGATTAAAACCAGTTTGCAATCCGCAATCCGCAATCCGCAATCAGAAATGGATATCGAGAAGGTTATAGAACAAGTTAGGTCATATAATCCGGAGGCTGATTTTGAACTTATCAAAAAGGCTTACTGGATAGCCGCTATTGCTCACCAAGGGCAACAGAGGCTCTCCGGTGAGCCTTTTATTTCTCATCCCCTCTGGGTGGCTTACATCCTGGCTGAATTGAAATTGGATGTAGTAACTATTGCGGCTGGTCTTCTACACGATGTGGTGGAAGATACTATCCTCATTCCGGAGGAGATCAAAGAGTTCTTTGGCGATGAGATTGCGGGTTTGGTGGATGGAGTAACAAAATTAAGGGACATAGCCAGGCAGAGTCGAGAGACCAGGAGGGTGGAGAACCTCCGTAAGATGCTTATGGCTATGGCGGCGGACATTCGGGTTATTCTTATCAAGCTGGTTGACCGTCTTCATAATATGAGGACCTTAGGGTCGCTGGAGCGTGATCGTCAAATTCGAGTGGCCCATGAAACCCAGGAAATTTATGCCCCCCTGGCCCACCGACTGGGAATAGGCAGGATAAAGGCGGAACTGGAAGACCTGGCTTTACTATATCTGGAGACGGAACGCTACAAGGAAATTAAGGAAAAGGTGGCGGCTGATAAGCAAAGACGGGAGGCGTATATTGAAGAGGTGAAGAAGATTCTGGAAGAGAGGTTGAAGGAAGTTGGCATTAAAGCCGTGGTTACTGGTCGGTCTAAACATTATTATAGTATTTATCGCAAAATGGTCTCTCAGAATAAAACATTTGAGGAAATCTATGATTTATTTGCCCTTCGGGTGATCACCAACTCGAAACAAGACTGTTACGGGGTGCTGGGTATTGTTCATGCTCTCTGGAAGGCCAGGCCGGGAAGGTTCAAGGACTATATAAATATGCCCAAGACAAATATGTATCAGGCGATTCATACGACGGTTATGGGGCCTCATAACCGGTTAATGGAGGTTCAGATAAAAACTAAAGAGATGCATGAGGTAGCCGAATATGGGGTGGCCGCTCATTGGCGTTATAAGGAAGGCAAACCGAGAGATGCTAAATTTGATGAGAAATTAGCCTGGCTGCGTCGAATTGTTCAAACCCAGGAAGAGTTGGGGGATGAATGGGATTTTATGGATGGTGTGATGACGGACCTCTTTGCTGATGAAGTCTTCGTTTTTACGCCTAAAGGAGAGATCAAGGCCTTACCCCGTGGGTCAACCCCCATAGATTTTGCCTATAGTATCCATACTGATGTGGGCAGTCATTGTAAGGGAGCCAGGGTGAATAATCGAATTGTCCCTTTGAGGTATAAGTTGATCAGTGGCGACATTGTGGAGATAATGACTTCCCCCAGGGCGCATCCTTCTCGAGATTGGCTTGGCCTGGTTAAGACCGTCCGGGCCAGGGGAAAGATTCGCCAGTGGCTGCTCAAGTCCAGGGTTGAAGAGGTAGAGGGCGAGAAACCCCCTTCTAAGGATGAGGCAGGTAGAGAATTCCATCCACCTTCCCAGGCGGGTTGGCCACTTCCACTGGTAAAGCCCCGGCAGCGGGCTTCTTCTACTGGGGTGAGGGTTTCCGGAGTTATGGATATGGATGTCCGGTTTGCCAAGTGCTGCAGTCCTGTGCCGGGAGATAAGGTCGTAGGTTATGTGACTCAGGGCCGGGGGGTTTCTATTCACCGGAAGGATTGCCCTAATATCCTTGCTTTACCCGAGATTTCCAAACGGCGTCTCCCTGTATCCTGGGATCAAGGTTCATCAGCCTCCTTTGAAGTGGGCATAACCTCTCTGGCCCATGATAGGGCGGGACTTATGGCGGATATGCTGGCGGCCATTTCGGCCACTCAAACTACCATTAATGCCGCTGATGCCAGAAAAACCGAGGATAGTATGGCTACATGTCATTTTACCGTCCTTATTAGCCATCAGACCGAACTGGAAGACATTTTAAAGGCATTGGAGAAGGTCCCCGGTGTGGTTAAGACCTATCGGAGTAAACCGATCTAAGTTCAAGAGATGAAAGAAGACTGGGCCATCAATGTTGAGGTTAGATCAGAATTGGTTAAAAGATGGATAGATGTGAGGAAGATTAGTATAAGCACTGTCTCCGGAGTGGTTCATCTTAAGGGATCGGTTGTCTTTAGAGAAGATAAAGATTTTTCTTATCGAGAGAAACCCCAAATAATGAAACAACTCGAAGAGGTTATCAAGAGGCTTCCAGGGGTAAAGGCCATTAAGTTCAGATTGGCTAATTGGGTCAAAGTAGACGGTTGCTGGCAAATGTTAGATAGTAACTACTTAGGTGAGTAAGGCTGAAGGCTGAAGGCTGAAGGTTGAAGGTTGAAGGCCTTCAGCCTATCCCCCTGAGTAGTTACAAAAAATTTAAGGATGGCTTAAGAAATTACTTGACATATTTAGAAAGAGATTGTAATATGACCCTGATAACTTATCCAAAGTTATCAGGAATATGACAAAGTTATTCGGTAACCGTTCAGGTATAAAAAAGGGGATAAGGAGATGTTTGGTTTCTGGCTGACACAGGTGCGGCTCGCCTTCAGCCTTCAGCCTTGAACAGTAAGAGGTAAAGACAAGATGGCTACCTTTATAATGGAAGACCTTGCGGAAGAACTTTCAGGAAATGATCTGGAGCGGATGTTGAGTGTAAGCGAGGCGGCTGAACTCCTGGGGGTGAGTAAAACCACCATTCGCCGCTTCAGTAATTCCGGTCATTTAAAAAGCTACCGGATTGGTCCGGGTAAGCATAGGCGGTTTAAAAAGAGAGACGTCCTGGAGGTTCTAAATGCGGATTATTAATATCTTAATAGTCCTGACCTTGACCTTTTTAATCGCCGGCTGTGGTGATCAGGCCAGCAAGTATTACCAGCGAGGGCTTGAATACAGCCGCAGCGATAAGCCCGAGGACTGGGAGCGGGCCATCGCCGAGTTTAAGAAGATTATCGAACTGAAGGTGAGAGCCTATGACAGGACGGCCCATCTTTATCGAAAACTGGGCGATCATTTACTGAGTAGAGGATTTTGGGATGAGGCCATTAAGTACTACCGTCAGGCCCTCGAGCTTCAGCCTGGCCTAGCTGAGCTTCATTACTCTTTAGGTATATGTTATGCTAACAAGGGGGTATTGGAAGAGAATTATTTGGCTGAAGCGATCAAGGAGTATGAGGCCGCCATCAGGCTGGATGCTGATTTTGCTGAACCCCATTATGGATTGGGAATGGTCTATTTTTTTAAAAAAGGAGAGCACGAGCGCGGGATTGCCTATTTTAAGGAAGCGATCAGGCTTGAGCCCAAATACGCGGAGGCTCATCTGGCTTTAGCTAAAGCCTACTATCAACTTCATCGGTATGAAGAGGCCTTAGCTCGATACGACCATGTGATCAAGCTTTATCCCTCTAAGATGCAGGTGGTGGCTGATTATCATTACAACAAAGGTGTTATTTATAAAGAGATGGGACAAAGACACAAGGCCATTGAGAGTTTTAACCGGGCGGTTGACGTTGACTACTATCACGGCGAAGCCAGGGAAGAATTAAGAGAATTGGGGGTCACTCGCTATGACCGTTTGGACAGGATAAAGGAAGAATTGCGTAAGGGAGTTAACCGGTAATGACCGAGCAGGAATCCTGGTTGGCGCTGAATATGGTTTCGGGAATCGGCCCTTTGAGGTTTCGCTCACTTCTTCGTCATTTTGGGTCTGCCCAGCGGGTTCTCGATGCTTCGGTTAAAGAGCTTTCCGCGGTAGAAGGATTTGGTCAAACCCTGGCAGAGGAGTTAGTGAAAGAAAGAAAAGAGCTGGATGTTGAGGCAGAGCTGAAATCTCTCCAGAAGATGGGGGCCGTTCTCTTAACCTTGAAAGATGAAGATTATCCGGCTCATCTGAAGGCCATTTATGATCCGCCTCCGGTGATTTACCTTAAGGGGGGGATAAAGAAAACCGATCGGATCGCCCTGGCTGTGGTTGGTTCTCGGCGGACAACATCTTATGGCCGGGCGGTAACCAGGCGGTTGGTTATGGGTTTGGCCGCCAGGGGTTTTACCGTGGTGAGCGGCATGGCCAGGGGTATTGATACGGCTGCCCATCGGGCGGCTTTAGACTCTGGTGGACGAACGATGGCCGTTTTGGGTTGCGGCCTGGACGTTATATATCCGCCGGAAAATAAGCAGATTATGGAAGAAATTGCCGAAGCCGGGGTAGTTATGACAGAGTTTCCCCTTACTACCCCGCCTGACAAAGGCAACTTTCCCCGACGGAACCGGATTATCAGTGGTCTTACCCTGGGAACACTGGTGGTTGAAGCCGGTGAACGGAGCGGGGCTTTGATTACGGCTGATTATGCCCTGGAGCAGGGCCGGGAGGTGTTTGCTGTCCCGGGAAGGGTCGATGGCTGGGAGGCCCGGGGATGTCATTGGTTAATCAAACAAGGTGGGGCCAAGTTGGTTGAAGCGGTGGAGGACATTGTCGAGGAATTTAGCCCCCTTTTGGATTCGTGGCCGATGGAACCGTTAAAGCCTGATAAATCTCAGCCTGTTACGGTGATGCCTGAGTTAGCTAAAGAGGAAAAAATCGTCTACGACCTGGTTTCCGACCAGCCTGTTCATATTGATTCCCTGATTAATCATTCCCATTTGACGGTCCCCCGAGTTAACACCATCCTGTTAAGCCTGGAAATGAAGGGACTTGTTCAGCAGCAGAGAGGGAAGATGTTTGTAAGAAACCATTAATTAAAAGGAGAGAGGCATATCCTATGAACCACAAATCCTTAGTTATCGTTGAATCACCAGCCAAGGCAAAAACCATTAACCGCTATCTGGGTAATGAATTTCTAGTCAAGGCCTCGGTCGGCCATATTAAGGACTTGCCTGAGAATAAGATAGGGGTGGATATAGAGAATAAATTTACTCCCCAATATGTGATTATTAAAGGCAAGGGTAAAGTTATCAATGAGCTTAAGACAGCCGCCCAGACGAGCAAGGCTATTTACCTGGCTCCGGACCCTGATCGGGAAGGAGAAGCCATCTGCTGGCATCTGGCTGACGAGTTGAATGGCGCAAGAACCTCTATCTATCGGGTTATCTTCAACGAGATTACCCGTGAAGGGATCGCCGCCGGGATGGCCAACCCGGGACAAATTGATCTCAATAAAGTTAATGCCCAACAGGCCAGGCGGATATTAGATCGTCTGGTGGGTTATAAATTGAGTCCCCTGCTTAACAAAAAGGTTCGCAAGGGTCTTTCAGCCGGGAGGGTTCAGTCGGTGGCTGTTCGTCTTATCTGCGAGCGCGAACGCGAGATAGAGGCCTTTGTCCCTGAAGAATACTGGTCAATCGAAGCCGAACTGAAAAAAGAAGGCGGGCCTTCCTTTACAGCCAAACTGGAAAAGATAAAGGGTAAAAAGGCGGACCTTAAATGTGAGGAGGATGCGAAGGCGGTGGTGGCTGAGCTTGGTCAGGCCGAATTCAAGGTAACTAAGGTGGAGCATAAAGAAAAGAGTAGGAAGCCTGCGCCTCCTTTCATTACCAGCACCCTTCAGCAAGAGGCCTCAAAGAAGCTTAACTTTGGGGTGAAAAAGACCATGCAGATAGCCCAGCAACTTTACGAAGGGATCGAGCTGGGTGATGAAGGTCCCACTGGTCTCATTACTTATATGCGAACTGACTCAACCAGGGTGGCGGCTGAGGCTCAGGCCGCGGCTAGGGGATACATCAAAGGTCGATATGGGGCGGACTATATCCCGGACAAGATACCGGTCTACCAAAGCAAGCGTGGTGCCCAGGAGGCGCATGAGGCTATTCGGCCTACTTATTGTGAAAGAATCCCGGATGAAATAAAGAAATATCTGGAGAAGGATCAATATCTGCTCTATCAGCTTATCTGGTCTCGCTTTCTGGCCAGCCAGATGAGTCCGGCGCAAGTAAAGACTACCAGTGTAGATATAGAGGCTAAAGATTGCCTCTTCCGGGCGACCGGCTCTGAGATATTGTTTCCCGGCTTTATGACCCTTTATGTAGTTGAGGATGAGAAAAAGGAAGAGGGAATAGGGGTTTTGCCGCCGTTGGCTAAGGGTGATATCCTGATTTTACTTAAGTTGACCCCCAATCAGCATTTTACTCAACCCCCGCCGCGCTATAATGAGGCCAGCCTGGTAAAGACCTTAGAAGAGAAGGGGATTGGCCGTCCGAGCACCTATGCCGCTATCATTGGTGTCATTACGGCCAGGGATTATGTAAAACGTGAGGGGGGACGGTTCTATCCTACTGAACTGGGGATGTTGGTGAACGATCTCTTAGTAGAAAATTTCCCCCGGGTGTTAGATTTTGGATTTACGGCTGATATGGAAGACAACCTGGATAAGATAGAAGAGGGAAAGACAGAGTGGGTTAATGTCTTATCCGACTTTTGGGATGATTTTGAACAGACCCTTAAAAAAGCTCAGGGTGAAATGAGAAATGTCAAGAAGGAACAAGAGGTAGTCACTGATCAGGTTTGTGAGCTTTGTGGGGGGAAGATGATTGTTAAGACAAGTCGATGGGGAAGCAAGTTCCTGGGCTGTGAGAATTTCCCCAAATGTCGTTCGACTAAACCCTTAGAAGAAGAGGCCGAAGAAACAAACGAGGTCTGTGAGCTGTGTGGGGCTAAGATGGTGGTTAAGAGAGGTCGATATGGTCTCTTTCTCTCCTGTAGTCGATATCCGGAATGTAAGTCCACTAAACCTATTACCCTGGGGGTCCCCTGTCCGGTCAAGGGCTGTGGAGGTGAGCTGGTGGCCAGACGGTCAAAAAAGGGACGGACCTTCTATGGCTGTAGCCGCTATCCTGACTGTAGCTTTGTGACCTGGTATGAGCCGACTTCTGAAAAATGTCCTAATTGTAATGGTCTTTTGGTCAAGAAGAAGAAAAAAACAGGGGACACCTTGAGTTGTATCTCGGAAGAGTGTAAGTATGAAGCTATCTCCTCTTGAGTTGTAACTACTCAAGACTAAGTTAGGCAGTTAGTTGGGCAGTTAGTTGGGAGACAAAGCAAAATTCCCTCTCCCCTCCCCTAACTCCTCCCATCAAGGGAGGGGAAGCTCTTATGCCAACGCTGTCGGTACAAAAGGAGATGAAACTTAACCCATAGCACTATAATCTGTAATGAGCTTACTTTTTTAACTTGATTTTGAGTAAATATTTCGAGTTCAAGCATCTACTTTGGTGAGGACGGTGGGTGGTAAAGCTATTGGAACAAAACTCGAAACTTAAGATAGATAGGTTTATTCAGCATCTGGAAGGAGAGAGGAATCTCTCCCCGCATACCCTGAAGGCCTATCGGGAGGATTTAGAAGCCTTTGAACAATTTATCAAGGAGGTCGGTGGACCCGAGGTTGATCAATCCCTAATCAGGCGTTATTTAGGACATCTTCGAATCAAGAATTATTCCAGGCGGTCTATTGCCCGCAAATTAGCCAGTCTGCGCGCCTACTATCGTTTTCTTCTTGAACAGGGCCTAATAGATACTAACCCGGCCTACAACCTGGCCGGTCCCAAACAAGATTCCAGGCTGCCGGCTTTTCTTTTTCAGGATGAGATAGATACCTTGCTTAATATCCCTAAAGAAGACAATATCTTTGGCCTGAGGGATAGGGCTGTTTTAGAGATGCTTTACACCAGCGGGATGCGAATTAGTGAGCTTACCGGTTTAAACATTGATTCTATTGATTACCTGGCCGAAGTGGTAAAAGTGCGGGGTAAGGGAGGCAAAGAGAGGCTGCTTCCCCTTGGTTCTTATGCCATGCAGGCCCTGCAACGGTATCTTAGTAAACGGGATAAACTGGTAAAAGATAGATCCGAGAAGCCGCTTTTTTTAAACAGGTATGGAAAACGTCTGAGTGGCAGGTGGATTCGGGTGATGCTTAATCGGTATATCAGAGAGGCAGCCCTTAACAAGCGGGTAAGTCCTCATACTATCCGTCATACCTTTGCCACCCATCTTTTGGATAACGGGGCTGATCTCCGGGCGGTTCAGGAACTTTTGGGCCATGTGAGCCTTTCTACCACCCAGATTTATACGCACGTAAGCGGAGAGAGGCTGAAGGCGGTCTATGAAAAGGCCCATCCGAGGGCGTAAGACAATGGCGGATTGCGGATTGCGGAATGCGGAATGGAAGATAAAAGATTCGGTAACTACTCAATCTTCAGCCTTCAGACTATCTGCCCGAGTAGTTACGTTTATTCAATTAAGACGGTGAAGAGAAACAAGTAGTGAAAAAAACAAGTCGCCATTCGTCATCCGAAATCTGAAATCAAAACCATAGTAGTTACGTTTATTCCATCAAAACTGCGAGGAGAAACAAGGAGTGAAAAAAACAATCCGCAATCCGCAATCCGCAATCCGAAATAGGGGGACTACCATAATTGCGGTCAGACACAAAGGAGAGGTAGCTATCGGAGGTGACGGCCAGGTCAGTTTCGGTGAAGCGGTGGTGAAGCATAAGGCCAAAAAGATAAGACGGATGTATGAAGACAAGGTCCTGGCCGGGTTTGCCGGAACAGCGGCTGATGCCTTTACCCTATTTGAAAGATTTGAAGGCAAATTAAAGGAGTTTCGGGGCAATCTCCCGCGAGCCGCCGTAGAAATGGCTAAGGACTGGCGAAAAGATAAATTCTTAAGGAGATTAGAGGCCCATTTGGCGGTGGTAGATAAGGAGCATTCCTTTATTATCTCCGGCAGTGGTGATGTCCTGGAGCCGGATGATGGGGTTGTGGGCATCGGTTCGGGCGGGAACTATGCGGTGGCGGCCGCCAGGGCTTTGATCAAGTATGCGGATTTAAATGCGGAAGCTGTTGTTAAAGAGGCGCTTACTATTGCCTCAGAGATATGCGTCTATACCAATGACCAGATTACGGTCGAGCGACTTTAAGGGTAGTTTCGAATTACAGCCCATATAGTCCACATAATTCCTATTGGAGGTGCATAATCAATTGGCTATTAATGGCTTAACGCCGAAGGAGATTGTTAAAGAACTGGATAAATATATTATTGGTCAGGACGAGGCCAAGCGTGCCGTAGCTATTGCCTTGCGCAACCGGGCCAGGCGGCAGCAGTTGCCGGAAGAATTGCGGGAAGAGGTGGCGCCCAAAAATATCATTATGATCGGCCCTACAGGGGTGGGAAAGACAGAGATCGCCCGGAGACTGGCCAAATTGGCCCAGGCCCCTTTTGTCAAAGTGGAGGCCACCAAGTTTACTGAGGTGGGTTATGTTGGCCGGGATGTAGAGTCTATGGTCAGGGATCTGACCGGAATGGCCGTGAATATGGTTAGGGCTGAGGAGATGAGTAAAGTGGAGGATAAGGCCGCTCAGGCCGCCGAAGACAGGCTCCTTGACCTCTTGCTTCCCAAATCCCGATCCCGAAAGAAAAAGTCGCCCGAGGATTCCCTGATGAGGGAGTTGGGTTTGGACGTGGAAGCTATGCAGGAAGAAAGTAGAGAGACAACCCGGGAAAAATTTAGGAAGCAGCTTCAAGAGGGTAAGCTTGACCACCGGATGGTTGAAATCGAAACGAAAGAGAGTGGTCTGCCCAATGTAGAGGTGTTTGCAGCGGCTGGCCTGGAAGGGTTTGACCTCAATTTTAATGAAATCTTTTCTAATATTATCCCGCCTAAGGTCAAGCGGAGGAAAGTAAAAGTCAATGAGGCCCAACGTATCCTGGCTCATGAAGAGGCCCAGAAGTTGATTGATATGGAAGAGGTAACCAAACTGGCCATAAAAAAGGTGGAAGATAGTGGGATTATATTTCTGGATGAGATAGATAAGATTACCGGTTCCGGAGGCGGCGTCGGGCCAGATGTTTCACGAGAGGGCGTCCAACGGGATATTCTACCTATTGTTGAGGGGTCAACCGTCGCTACCCGATATGGGCATGTGAAGACAGATCATATTCTTTTCATTGCGGCTGGGACCTTTCATCATTCTAAACCCAGCGATCTCATCCCTGAACTTCAGGGTAGATTCCCCATCAGAGTAGAGCTTTCCTCTTTAACTGATAAGGATTTCAAGCGAATCCTGACCGAGCCGGAGAGCGCCTTGATTAAACAATATGTAGCCCTACTGGCTACCGAGGGAGTAAAGGTAGAGTTCCTTCCTGAGGCCATTGATGAGATAGCCCAAATTGCCTCGCAAGTTAATGAAGGCACAGAGAATATAGGGGCCAGGCGTTTGCATACTATCCTTGAGCGGGTAATGGAAGAAATATCTTTCAATGCACCAGAGGATGGTAAGAAGATGACTATTGACGCGGCTTACGTTCGTCAGAGATTGGAAGAAGTGGTCAGAGACGAGGATCTGTCGAGGTATATCCTTTAAGTTTCGAGTTTCGGGTTTCGAGTAAAACATATACGAAGGAGGACCTGGTTCCTCGTTTGGGCCAGTCGGGGTAGAGTCCACCGTCTATATAGTCCACATAGTCCATATAGTCCAGAGAAAACAACTCAAACTCATTAAAATGTGCTAAACCCTAGGGCATATTTTGACGATATTTAAGGTATAGAACGAAAAAAAGGGAGGGGATTTAATATGTTCAATGACTCATCGATGATGCAAACCATCAATATCCTGCATCAGGGTCTTAATACGGCCTCACTCCGCCACGAAGTCATCTCGCACAACATCGCCAATGTCAATACACCTGGTTACAAATCCCGACAAGTGAATTTTGAAACACATCTGAGAAGTGCCCTCCATGAAGAGGGTGAGTTAGAGTCTATTTCTACTAACCCGAGACATATCCACTTTGGGGGTTGGCCTGATCCGTCTAATGTCGGCGCTGAGATTGTGGTTAATGACGACCTCTTTTACCGGAATGACACCAATAGCGTGGATATCGATCAGGAGACCTCTATTATGGCCAAGAATACCATCATGTATAATGCCTTATCTACCAACATAGGTGGATTCTTCAGGACCCTTCGAGAGGTGATCAGAAGTGGAGCGGGCGGCGCCTAATAACTAAGACATTGCGGATTTTTCCGATTTCGGATTTTCGGAAGGCGGAGGGCGGATTAAAAATCTGGTAACCGTTCAGCACATGATGCTGGATGCTGGATGCTCGATGCTCGATCCTCGATGCTGGTAAAGGATCCAGTATCCAGGATCGAGCATCGAGCATCGAGTTTGTGCCTTCAGACTTCAGCCTTCCGCCTATCCACCTGAATAGTTACCGAAAATCTTTTATTCCGCAATCCAAAATCCGCAATCCGCAATGAGAGAGGATGTGACGATTAATCATGTGGAGACTCGAGAGTATTGATCACGTAATGGGCATAGTTGGTCGAAGTAGGAGACCTGAAGCAGCCGGGAGACTCTTTACCGCCATTGATGCCAGTGGCTCAGGGATGACGGCAGAGCGTCTTCGGATGGACATAATCGCCAACAATATTGCCAATGTCAATTCGACCCGAACACCGGAAGGAGGTCCCTATCGTCGAGAACAAGCCATCTTTACCCCCAGGCCGGCGGGTTGGCATTTTCCTATCCCCTTTGGTAATATTTTAAATTTGGTCGATCAATTGAAAGCTAACCAAACTGATCCCAAGCATATCCCTTTTGAAGACGAAATTGGTTCAGGCCCCTACCCTCGACGAGGGGTGAGGGTTTTAGCCATTGTCAAGGATCAGTCTCCCTTTCGGATGGAATATCAACCTGGGCATCCTGATGCCGATAAGAGAGGATATGTGCAGATGCCCAATGTTAATATAGTCCATGAGATGACCGATATGATATCGGCTTCCAGGGCCTACGAGGCCAATGTCTCAGCCGTGCAGTCAGCCAAAAATATGATGATGAGGGCACTTCAGATAGGCAGAGCGTAACGATGACGGATCACGGAGGGCAGATGACGGCGTAACCTGGATGCTCGATGCTCGATGCTCGATCCTTGATCCTCGATCCTGGATACTGAATCCTTTACTAGCATCGAGCATCGAGCATCGAGCATCGAGCATCGAGCATCGAGCATCGAGCAATGTTCTGAAATCAGAAAGGGGGGAGGCGGATTACAGATTACAGATGGCGGAATAAAGATTTTGGCCTTGTTCATCATTTGAGCCGCTCAGGATAGAGTTCACCGTCCACACCGTCCACCTCGTCCATACAGTCCATAGAAAGCACCTCGCCCCCTCTTGACCGTGAACCGTGGACCGTGGCCGAAACGATGAACAAGACCAAGATCTTTAATCCGCCATCCGAAATCTTTAATCCGAAATCAAGATGGTTGGATCAGTAGATCTATTTTCGCTCAGACCCGAGCCATTAATGAAGGAGGGTGAAGAGCCTAAAAGGAAAGAACAAGCAGCCCCTAATATGGTTAACCTCTTTTCTGAAATAATGAAAAAAGGATTAACCGCTACGAATAATCGAACTTTAGAGGCTTGGGATTTGGATAGAAAGTTGGCTTCAGGTGAGGTTACCAATATCCATGATGTTATGATTGCGGCTGAGAAAGCAGGTATCGCCCTTAATTTTACTATGGAGATTAGAAACAGGATTATAAGAGCCTACGATGAGATTATGCGGATGAGGTAAGAAATAAGTAAGCGTTCAGCCACTAAGGCACAAACTCGATGCTCGATGCTCGATCCTGGATACTGGATCCTTTACCAGCATCGAGGATCGAGCATCGAGCATCCAGCATCATGTGCTGAACGGTTACAGAAATAATTGATAATTATCGGGAGCGTTCAATAAGCCTTGGGGGGGGAACTAAATGAACGAATTCTTGACCCGCTTGATCCAGCAGGTCCGAACTGTCTGGCAGGGACTTACCCGGAATCAGCGGATAATGATAATTTCCGCGGTGGCGGTGGTGGGAATAGCTCTGGCCGGCTTGATCATCTGGGCAACGCGCGAGGAGTATGTGGTCCTTTATTCCAAAATAGACGCCCAGGAAGCGGGCCGGATAACGGCCAAGTTGAATGAATGGAAGCAGGAGTATCGGTTAGACGGGACGACTATTCTTGTTCCGATTAAAGATAAGGATAACATAAGACTAAGATTAGCTTCAGAGCAGCTCGCCCCCACTGGTGGAATGGTCGATTTTAGTATCTTTGACAAGACGAAATTGACTATGACAGACTTTGAACGCCAGATTAACTTCCTTCGAGCCCTCCAGGGAGAACTCACTCGAACCATAAAATCCCTTGATCAAGTAGCCGATGCCCGCGTCATGATTGTTATGCCCAAGAAGGACCTTTATGTCGAAGAAGAGGAACTGGCTACGGCTTCGATAAAGTTGGAATTACGTCCCTATACCACCCTTGATCCTGGTCAGGTTAAAGGGATCATTTATCTGGTTGCCTCAGCCGTGGAAGGACTTTCTCCGGAAAATGTGACTATTATCGATCAAAGAGGTAACATCCTCTCTGATGTCCTGGATGAAGAGGCTACTTTGGAAAAGAAGGCCGGAGACCAGTTAGATAGGCAGAGGGAGGAAAGTAATCGGTTAGCCCGCAAGATCAGACAAGTTTTAGCGCGGGTCCTTGGTCCTGATAAGGTGGAAGTCATTGTTAAGTGGGAGATGAACTTTGACCGGTTGGAAAGCAAGGCCAAGAAATATACTAAGACACCCGGGGCCTTTGGAGAGCTTGAGGCCTTAAAAGTTAGTGAAGAGACAGAAAAAGAGCAATTCAAGGGATTGGGACAAAAGCCGGAGGGGCCGCCGGGAGTAGAATCCAATATCCCCACTTATCAGGGCATAAGCGAGATCAAGGGGCCTTTGGAATATAATAGAGATGAGCAACGAACCAACTATGCCCTTAATGAGGAGGACATTTTCCAGATTCGTGCGCCGGCCATAACCAAGATCGCCGTGGCTGTATTTGTGGATGGAACCTATAAACGGGATAAAGATGGAGAGATGGTTATGGATGAAAAAACCGGCTTGCCTGTCTACCAGCCCAGGACAGAGGAAGAGATGGCTAAATATGACGATTTAGTTAGGGCGGCCATTGGGAATGAAAAAGAAGAAAAAGAAGCCGGCCGGATGTATGTGGTTAAGGTAAAGAATATTCAGTTTGATCGCACTCAGGAATGGGCATGGGAGAGAAAGCTAAAGGCCGAGGCGGCCAGAAAACAGATGGTGTTATACAGTCTCCTGGGAACAGTCCTTACGGTGCTTCTTTTATTTTTAGGGGTCAAATACGGAAAGAGATATTTGGCTGAGAGAAGAAGGCGCAAAGAAGAAGAAGCCCAAAAGAGGGAATTTGAGGAGGCTGAGCGTGCCAGGTTGGCTGCCGAGGCAGAAGAGGCTGAGGCCGAATTTGCGGGTCTTTCCTCGGAAGAGAGGGCCAGATTGGAGTTGCAAAAGGCGTGTATCGGCTTAGCTCAGGATCAGCCGGAATTGGTGGCTAATTTACTTCGCAGTTGGATGGCGGGAGAGGTGGAATAAAAGAGCGGCCTTGTTCATCGTTTCGGCCAGTCGGGATAGAGTCCACCGTCCACACAGTCCACACCGTCCACATAGTCCATATAGTCCATAGAAAACCACTCACCAGGTATTGCCCGTGAACCGTGGCCGAAACAATGATCAAGGCCCGAAACTCGAATGATTGTCCTCCTTATCTTAGGGACGTATATCTTGTTTATCACTGGACTTATTTTTATAGAATATTTAGTCTATCTAAACTTTGAAAAGAGAAAAATAAAAAAGAAAGAAGAACTGGAAGAGAAACTGAGACAGTTAGTGCGGGAAAAACTTGCTGTGTCTAAAGTTGATAAGAAAGGAGACAAAACTTCCGGTCTTTTCCCTCAAGACAAGATCAACTTTTCTCGCCTTCAGTTATGTCTTGGGATGGCTAAAGAAAGACCTGAATTAATAGCCAATTTACTCAAAACTTGGATGGAAGAAAAAGGGTAACCGTTCAGCCACAGATGCACATAGATGAAACACGGAAAATCCGTGAGCCGTGTCCGTGATTAGGGTCTGTCCTTAGGCTGTAGGGACAACCCTTGTGGTTGTCCGTCTACGGAACGGACATGGACAAGCACGGACAGGGACAAGCCCTG
>JBFMHI010000028.1:0-6528 GCA_040753085.1 bacterium
TGCGCGCGAGGCCGAACAAGCGGGCGAAGCCCGCCGCGCCGTTCAGCCGACCGCGACGCGGTCGGCTGAACTTGATTTTGAGTAGATACTCCCAACATTCGCCGCTTGAAACTGACTTACCGTCACTGGCACGGCTTGCCAGAGGTAAGAGCTAAGTAGCCATTATAATCGTAGATAGAAATCCCCATAAAGGCCTGGCTTGAAGAACAATAATCGTCAATGATGGAAATAACCTCTTCCAGGTCGTCTTCATTCATGCCTTCTACCGCAAAGGACTGGCCTTCTTCCTGCTCAGCCGAAGAGGAAGAGTAGCAATGAGTGTCAAGCCCAATATAGATAGCCGTTCCACTTACCTGGCCTGAATAATCCAACTCTGACCGGCTTATCTCAATTACTTTATCCGGATCCACCCAATAAGCCAGTAAAACCACTTCATCCAGCAAATCCAGGATATGTTTGTAGAGTTCCTGATCAACTCCATCCCAATCCAAAGTTACCGGAGCGCCATAGTAATCATCCGTCCAGGCAGGAAGAACCCCGCCAAGTCTTATCCCTTCTTTGGCCAGCTTACTTCGACACTCGGACAATAATGTCAGATAATCCGTTAAGAGATATTCCCGCTCATCGGCCTGGTCAGGGCTAAGTCCCAGAGAAGAACGGCCAGGGTAAAATTCAAGTCGGCCGCAAAATCCCTCCGACTTTTTTCCCCCCTGATTGATGGCCTCATAAAATCTTATATTAGTATAAAACAGATTATCAAATCTCTCTGATTCATCCACTTCGGCGTTATATTCGATTACCTTGTTAATGACATCGATTAATAGCTGATGTCCCCACCCATCACAAAGATATTTACGATCCCCTGCCAGAGGATAGACATTAATCCCCGCCGAATGGGCGGTGGAATTAAAGCGGGGTAGTTTGTTTCGATAATTTTCATCTTGAAAAAAATAAGAGGGCGTATAGAGAATGATGCTTCGTATGTTCTTAAAATATCGAAGATTAAGAAAATATAGGAAATCTCCTGAACTGCCGGAGTAATCATAAATAAGTTCAGGGGAACCTTCCACCAGCCACAGTATCCGGGGAGGAGAGTTTGAGCAGCCTCCACAACCTGCCAAGGCGGTGGAGAGTAAAAAAAGGAGAAGGAACAATTTTATATTCATAATCCGCCATCCTAAAAGTCCAACAATTCAGCTATCCTTTCTAACTTAGCCGGAACCACTACGGGTTTCTCCGCTACGGCGATGGCCCTTTCCGGATCCTTCAATCCATGTCCGGTCAGGATACAGACCACTGTTTGGCCTTTGTCTTTAAAATATCCGGCCTTAGACAACTTAATCACTCCGGCTACTGAAGCAGCCGAAGCCGGCTCAACCGCAATACCCTCCAAGGAAGCCAGCGTCTTATAAGCCGAGAGTATCTCTTCATCGGTCACTTTATCGATCAGTCCGCCAGACTCATCCCTGGCCGCTTCCGCCCCCTTCCAACTGGCCGGATTGCCTATCCTTATAGCTGTAGCAATGGTTTTGGGATTAGGGATTATCCTGCCTTCCACAATGGGGGCCGCTCCGGCCGCTTGGAACCCAAGCATTTTAGGAAGCGAATCTATTTTACCTGCTTTTTTATATTCCCGGTAGCCTTTCCAGTAAGCCGTGATATTGCCGGCGTTACCTACTGGAATGGCCTGAAAATCCGGCGAAGCGCCTAAGGCATCACATATCTCAAAGGCCCCTGTCTTCTGACCTTCTATCCGATAGGGGTTGATGGAATTAACTATGGTTACCGGGTAATTCTCACCTATCTCTCGAACCAGGTTAAGGCAATCGTCAAAGTTGCCATCGACGGCAATGACTTTAGCTCCATACATCAGGGCCTGGGCCAGCTTTCCCAGGGCGATGGCTCCTTCGGGGATAAGAACGGCGCAGGATATTTTAGCCTGAGCCGAATAGGCGGCCGCTGAGGCA
Source organism: bacterium (assembly GCA_040753085.1). Lineage (NCBI taxonomy): Bacteria > bacterium. The sequence continues at coordinate 1,968 of JBFMHI010000028.1, forward strand.
GAGGTGTTCCCGGTTGAGGCACAGATAACTGCCTTTGCCCCCTCTTCCAACGCCTTGGAGACAGCCATAGTCATCCCGCGGTCCTTAAAGGAAGAAGTGGGATTAAGCCCTTCATATTTAAGGAGGATTCTCAAACTCCCGCCCAGGACCTCTTCCAGATTTTTGGCCTCAATCAGAGGCGTGCCTCCCTCTTTTAAGCTAACCACCGGCGTGTGCTCGGAAACAGGCAGATATTCTCTGTATCTGGCAATAACACCCGGCCAAAGGTTATCCCTCATCGGTCTTTCTCCTTTCTCTTTCCATAAAAAGACTTTTGCAAAATGAGAGTTTTTGCTTCATTTGTCATTCCCGCCCCGTATCAAAGTACGGGGTAAACTCCAGCGGAAATCCATTGAAAATAAATAAGTTTTAGATTCCGCATCAGGTGCGGAATGACAAAAAAGTGGTATTTTGCAGAAGTCTTTTTCAATAAACCGACAGGTTGCTAATATACACTTAGCCACTAAGACACTAAGCGAAAGTTCCTGGGCGGTTTCAGCAGGGTTCGAGGATTTCACTTGAATCTTGGAACCCTTGACCCCTATCTGACTCTATTAACGCTATCCTTTTGCCTTTGATTATAATAGGAACTCAATATTTTGTCAATATTTTTCTCAAGGCATTTGGTAACTACTCAGGCAGATAGGCTGAAGACTGAAGGCTGAAGACTGAAGGCTGAAGACTGAAGTTCAATAGCCTTCAGCCTATTTGCCTGAGTAGTTGCGCACCAGTGCACCGGTTGTCGGTGCTCCGGTGCGGCCAAAGCCGCAAAAAACGGTTGACATTTTAGAAGATATATAGTAGCTTAAGCAAAGAGATATCTTGAAGGCTGAAGGCTGAAGGTGGAAGGCTTTTAGGGATAAGTGTGGTGAGTAGATGATTGAACTTCAGTCTTCAGCCTTCAGTCTTCAGCCTTCAGCCTATCTGCCTGAGTAGTTACAGAGAGATAACATGTGCGGAATTTGCGGAAAGTTAAATTTTGACGGTCAGCCGGTGGATGAAAGTCTCATCCGAAAGATGTGCGCGGCCCTTGAATATCGAGGGCCTGATGATGAGGGAATATATCTCAATGCGGAAGGCGGCATTCAGAAGGCGGAATTCCGCCTTCCGCCTTCTGAATTCCGCATTGGCTTAGGACATCGGCGGCTTTCCATTATTGATCTTGGGGCCGGGCATCAGCCCATGGCCAATGAAGACGGTTCGGTCTGGATCGTTTACAATGGAGAAGTTTATAACTTCCAATCGCTTAGGGAAGATTTAGAGAAAAAGGGACATCGATTCAGGACCCAAAGTGACACCGAGGTCATTATCCATCTTTACGAAGATTATGGTCCTGATTGCGTCAAATATTTAAGGGGCATGTTTGCTTTTGCTATCTGGGACAACCGGAGGCAGCGACTCCTTCTGGCCCGGGATCGTTTAGGGAAGAAACCCCTTATCTATGCCCTTACTACCTCAAGCCTGATCTTTGGCTCCGAAATCAAGACCGTCTTGCAAGACCCCTATATTAAGAGGGAAGTCGATTTAGAGGCCCTCCACCATTACCTCACTTATGGCTATGTTCCAGCCCCCCTTACTATGTTTAAAGGGATAAAAAAGCTCCCCCCGGCCAGTATCTTATTCTGGGAGAAAGGTCGCTTTAAGGTTGAAAGATACTGGAACTTAAATTACCTCCCCAAGCTTCAGCTAAGAGAGGAAGAATGTGTCGAAAGGCTCTTAGGTCTATTAAAGGAAGCTACTAAGCTCAGATTGATCAGCGATGTCCCCCTGGGGGCTTTCTTAAGCGGCGGAATCGATTCTTCAGCCATAGTGGGGATGATGGCCGGTCTTTCGGATAAGCCGGTCAAGACATTCTCTATTGGTTTTGAGGAGGCCTCTTTCAATGAGCTGAAATTTGCCCGCCTTGTGTCTGAACGGTTTGGGACCGACCATTACGAATTTATGGTCAAACCGGAGGCCTTAGAGATTCTGCCTAAATTGATCTGGCATTACAACGAACCCTACGCTGATTCTTCGGCCATTCCTACTTACTATGTCTCCCGTATGACCAGGCAGCATGTTACGGTAGCCTTAACTGGCGATGGGGGTGATGAAGCCTTTGCCGGATACGAAAGGTATCTGGCCAACAGGATAGCTCAAACCTATGAGAAAATCCCCTCTTTTATTCGAGAAAAAGTAATCTTTTCCCTGATCAGTCAACTGCCGGAATCTACCTCCAGAAAGAGCTTTTCTCAAAGGATAAAGCGATTTACCGCGGCTATTTCCGAGCCGCCGCAACGGCGATACATTAGATGGGTTTCCATATTCAACAACCAGCAAAAGCAAGAATTATACTCACCAGAAATGAAAGAAAAGACGGCCCATCTCGACTCGGTTAATTTACTCCTCGATGTCTATCGTCAGGCTAATACAGACAATTTTCTTGACGCCACTATGTTTGTGGATGTGATGACTTATCTGCCTGATGATCTCCTGGTCAAGGTTGACATTGCCTCAATGGCTAATTCCTTAGAGGCCAGGAGCCCTTTTCTGGATCATAAATTGGTAGAATTTGCGGCTTCTTTGCCTCCAAACTTAAAATTGAAAGGGAAGACCACCAAATATATCTTGAAGAATTCGCTAAAGAAATATCTTCCTCGAAACATTCTTTGCCGGGACAAGATGGGCTTTGGGGTGCCTATTGGCCGATGGTTTCGGCAGGAATTAAAAGATTATGCCTACGAGGTTCTTTTAGATGATCGAGCCAAAAACAGAGGGTATTTTGACTCCAATTCAGTTAGAAGAATTCTTGATGAGCATACTTCAGGCCGAATTGATCACCGGCATCGTATCTGGAGCCTCCTGAATTTAGAACTCTGGCACCGAATGTTTATTGACCACAAAGAGGCAGCGTGGTTCCCATGCTGAAGATAACCGCTTTATTTGCACCATGTTATGATCTACCGAGCGGTCGGCGTAAAAAAAGATTAAAGTTTTTCTTGACGAAGGTCGAATAATATGATATAATATATTTAGAATATTTAGAACGTTTGGAAATATGCATAGAAAATTTTCCCTTGACAAAGACAGGTTTAAGTTAATATAATGATTCAGTTGATCTCTCGATACTCGATGCTCGATCTTGGATGCTCGATACTCGATCCTGGATGCTCGATGCTCGATAACTACTCAAAACTAAGTTGAGTAGTTACCCTTGAAGAGGCTGTGTCGTAATGCGAGGACTGCAAGCCGAAGGCGAAACAGGACGGATTGATCCCTCTCTCCCTCACTCCGTTTCGGGCTCGCAATTGACAAGTTTTCAACTCGATTTTGAGTAGATACGATACTCAATACTGGATGCTCGATGCTCGATGCTCGATGCTCGATACTCGATACTCGATACTGGAACAATGGATTCTTTACCAGCATCGAGTATCGAAGATCGAGGATCGAGCATCCAGCATCGAGGATCGAGCATCGAGTATCGAGCATCGAGGATCAGGGGGGTAACACTATGGATTCCAAATTAGCAGAACTACAAGACTCCTTTATTGAAATTGCCGGCCAGATGAGTTCCAGCCTGGGGCTTAACCGGGTAGTGGGACAGTTATACGGGTTGCTCTTTCTCAGTAAGGAGCCTCTTTCCCTTGACCAGATGTCGGACAGGCTGAAGATGAGCAAGGGTAATATAAGCGTCAACATTCGAGAATTAGAAAAGTGGGGAGCAGTCAGGAAGGTCTGGACCAAGGGTTCAAGGAAGGACTTCTACGAAGCTGACTTGGATACATTTAAGATAATTATCAACCAATTAACCATTGGCTTAAAAAGAAGGCTGAGTGAGGTTTTAGTTTCTTTGGAAGGAATCGAGGAATGCCTCCCAAATCCTGGAGGCAGTGAGGCAACTCTCTTTAAGGATAGGTTAATGAAGGCAAAAGAGATGTCTCGGAGAATAGAAGGATTGCTGACCGTGGGGAAAAGTATTTTCTCTGCCAACGCAGACCAACCTTCCCAAAAGCTTCAAGCTTTTAGGAAGGTGGGCAAGCGACTGGTCGAAACGATAAACAATATCCAGGAAAAATAAGGAGGCAGTTATGCAAACAATTTTAACGCCCGAACTTAAATTTGAGATTGTAGAGTTAATAGATGGACGTATCCGAGAAAAACATGTAACTAAGGAGGATTTTACCGAGCTTAAAGATATTGTTAAAGAGCTGGCTGAGGAGCAGAAAGAATTAGCTAAGGCCCAGAAGTGGACAGAAGCAAGAATGGGGGAATTAGCTGAGGCACAGAAACGGACAGAATTGAAGGTAGAAGAGTTAGCTGAGGCACAGAAACGGACAGAATTAAAGGTAGAAGAGTTAGCTGAGGCACAGAAACGGACAGAATTAAAGGTAGAAGAGTTAGCTGAGGCCCAGAGGCGGACAGAATTAAAAATGGAAGAATTAGCTGAGGCCCAGAAACGCACAGAATTAAAGGTAGAAGAGTTAGCTGAGGCCCAGAAACGCACAGAATTAAAGGTAGAAGAGTTAGCTGAGGCCCAGAA
>JBFMHI010000028.1:6628-26447 GCA_040753085.1 bacterium
TTAGCTGAGGCCCAGAAACGCACAGAATTAAAGGTAGAAGAGTTAGCTGAGGCCCAGAAACGCACAGAATTAAAGGTAGAAGAGTTAGCTGAGGCCCAGAAGGAGGCTCAGAAAGAGATTAAAGAATTGGCTCTGGCCTTGAAGGACACTCGAAGGGAGCTAAAAGGTGAGCTGAAAGATACCAAAGATGAGCTGAAAACTGATCTAAAGAATACCAGAAGTGATTTAGGAGGTGTTACTGCCACCTTAGGTTTTATGCTGGAAAATGAAGCCTACAGGGTATTGCCCGGTATACTCAAAGATAGATATGGGTTAGAGGTAAAGGAGAGGTTTTTACGCCGGAGTATAAAGAGTTTGGGGATCAAGGAGGAGGGCGAGATTAATATTTTCAGCCGGGGTGTGCGTATAGATAAAGGGACAGAGGTGGTAATTATTGGGGAGGCAAAGTCACAACTGGGAAAGGATGATATAGATGATTTACTGGAATTGTCAGCAAAATTAAAGGGAATTGATGGAGGAGAAAGATTCCTTCTGGCGGTAACGCATTATGCCAGGGAAACAGTGATTGAATATGCAAATAAGAAAGGCGTGGAAGTAATCCAGAGTTTTGAGTGGTAATAAGCCTTGATGGTTAGGCAAAAAGTCGAATTTTGGCCACTCATCAGAATTGTCTTGACAAATGGGATAGGCTGCCATATACTTCGGCCAGTGAAAGGGCCTATGAGGTAAATACTTATTCAGAGGTGAAAAGATGGATTTTTCGAATAAAGTGATATTGGTGACCGGGGGCACGGGCTCTTTTGGCCAGAAATTTACCGAGATTGTTTTGAAGGAGAATACTCCAAAGAAGCTGATTATCTTCAGTCGGGATGAGCTGAAGCAGTTTGAGATGGCCCAAAGATTCAGGATGGAAGAGTATGAGATAAGATATTTCATCGGTGATGTGAGGGATAAAGAGAGGCTTCACCGGGCCTTTCATGGAGTCGATATTGTCGTCCATGCGGCGGCTCTAAAGCAGGTTCCTGCCGCTGAATACAATCCCTTTGAGGCAGTAAAGACCAATGTTATTGGGGCCGAAAATGTCATCAATGCCGCCATAGATCAAAAGGTGGATAAGGTAATTGCCTTAAGTACAGATAAAGCAGCCAACCCTGTAAATCTGTATGGGGCTACCAAGCTCTGTGCAGACAAGCTCTTTGTGGCTGGGAATGCCTACTCAGGAGATGCGCATACGAAGTTTAGCACCGTGAGGTATGGCAATGTGGTGGGTAGCAGGGGCAGCGTCATCCCCATATTCAAAGAGAAGAGAAAGAGCGGCGTCTTGCCCGTCACTGATGAGAGGATGACTCGATTCTGGATCACATTGGAGCACGGAGTAAGGTTTGTTCTTGGATGTTTAGACATAATGGGTGGAGGCGAGATATTTGTTCCTAAGATTCCCAGTATGAAGATCGTGGATTTGGCTAAAGCAGTAGCCCCGGAATGCAGATACGAGTTTATAGGTATCAGGCCTGGAGAGAAACTTCATGAAGTCTTGATTCCTGAAGATGATGCCAGGCTTACCTTAGAGTTTGATGATTTCTTTATTATCAAGCCTGAATCTCCCTATGTATCTTACAAAGGATTGGAAGGAGGCAAAGCCCTTTCTGAAGGATTTAGATATGCCAGCGATACTAACGATAGGTGGTTGACAGCAGAAGAATTAAGAAAGATGATCTGAGCATGAAAGACGATATCCCTTATGGCAGGCAATGGATCGAGGACGATGAGATTGAGGCCGTAGTAAAGGTTCTTAGATCTGATTGGATTACTCAAGGACCAAAGATAGAAGAGTTCGAAGGTAGGCTAGCCGAATATTGTGGGACAAGATTTGCTGTAGCTGTATCGAGCGGCACAGCGGCTCTTCATATGGCGTGTCTAACGGCTGGAATAGGGAAGGATGATGAGGTTATTATCTCGCCCATAACCTTTATCGCCAGTAGTAACTGTGTGTTATACTGCGGAGGACGACCTGTTTTTGCCGATATAGAGGAAGATACGGCTAATATTGATTCGGAGGAGATAAAGAAGAGGATTACCTCAAAAACTAAGGCCATAATTCCCGTTCATTTTGCCGGACATCCATGTGATTTAGAAGCGATTGGCCAGATTGCTAAAGAGAATAATCTAATCATAATCGAAGATGCCTGTCATGCCTTAGGGGCAGAATACAGAATACAGAAGTCAGAATGGGTGAAGGTTGGTAGTTGTAAGCATTCGGATATGACGGTCTTTAGTTTCCATCCGGTTAAACATATTACCACGGGCGAAGGAGGAGCGGTCTTAACCAACGATGAGGAGCTTTATAAGAGGTTGAAGATTTTTAGAAACCACGGAATAACCAGAGATCCAGAAGATTTTGTTAATACGGATCTGGCTTTTCCGTCATCCCCAGGTCCCTGGTATTATGAGATGCAGGCGTTAGGCTACAATTATCGGATTACTGATTTTCAATGTGCTTTAGGTATTAAGCAGTTAGAGAAAGCCGATAGGTTTGTAGAAAGAAGGCGAGATATTGCGGCTGAATACACCAAGGCTTTCAAGGATATGGATGAGGTAATCACCCCTGGCGAGAGAGAGAAGGTGAAAGCTTCTTACCATTTATATGTGATTCAGGTGAAATCAGGCCGGTTGAATCGAAGAGACGTATTTGAGAATCTGAGAAAAGAAGGCATAGGGGTGCAGGTTCATTATATCCCTGTTCATCTGCAGCCTTATTATCAACAGAATCTGGGATATAAAAAAGGGGCTTATCCAAAAGCCGAACAGTTTTATGAAAGGGCTTTGAGTCTTCCCATATTTCCTAAGATGAATGATCAGGATGTTGAAAGGGTAATTAAGTCTACTCAAAGGGTTATCAGATGCGAAGCAGAATAATTATTGGGGAAGAGTAAGATAATATATGTTGTTGAAAAGGCTTGCCTTAGGTACCGTTCAATTTGGATTGCCATACGGAATTGCCAATCGGGTGGGAAAACTTACGGAGAAAGAGGCATTCACTATATTAGAGTTGGCTCATAAAGAAGGTATAGATACGTTAGACACAGCATATTCTTATGGGGAAAGTGAAGAAATTATAGGAGAGTTTATCTCGCAATCCGGTAAGAATTTTAATATAATTTCTAAGTTGCCTTATTTAGAGAAGGAAGGTATTTCGAATAAAGATGTTTCGGTGGTCGAAAAATATTGCGCCAAGACCCTGAACCGGTTGAAACAACCCCAGATATACGGCTATTTAGTCCATAAATTTGATAACATACTTAAATATAAAGACCTATGGAAGGTATTAGAATCTCTTAAGCAGAGAGGACTGATTTCTAAAATAGGGGCATCTTTATACAGACCGGATGAGTTAGAGTATTTATTGAATAACCATATTCATTTTGATATTATTCAGGTTCCCTACAATATCTTTGACCAAAGATTTGATGAGTATTTCCCAATTTTGAAGAAAATGGGGGTAGAGATTTATACCAGATCTGTCTTTTTGCAGGGATTGTTTTTTCTGGAAATGGATAGAATTGATAAGGATTTTAAGCCGGCAAGAGATAAGGTAGCGAAACTACGAGGAATTTCAGCCGGTTATAACATACCCCTCAATTCTTTATGCCTGTGTTTTGTTCTGCTTAATTCATTTATTGATAGAGTAATTATCGGGATCGATTCTATGGAGCATTTAAAGCAGAATGTAGCTTCTGTAGAATACCTGGATAAAGTAGAGAATCTCTATGAACTGGTGAAATCATTAAAGATTCACGATGAACAAATAATCCTTCCTTATAATTGGAAGGCCAGGGTATGAAAAAGGGTAACTGCTCAGCCACCAAAACACTAAGGCCCGAAGAAGGTGGTGGTCTCTTTACTCCTTAGTGGCTGAGTAGTGATATAAAAAGTATGATTGGCGCTATTGTTCAGGCAAGGATGGGTTCAACCAGGCTTCCGGGCAAAATTATGAAAGAGATAGTGGGGAAGCCCTTGTTAGAGCATCTGGTGAGCCGCCTCAAGGGATCAAGATTGCTGGATAAGATAATAGTGGCTACCACATCACTGAAAGAGGATGAAATAGTGGTAGAATTGGCCGAGGCGATAGGCATAGATGCCTTTGCCGGCTCGGAAGCAGATGTTTTGGACAGATATTATCAGGCCGCCAGAAAGTATCGCCTGGATACTGTCGTTAGAATCACTGGAGATTGTCCATTAATCGATCCCAAAGTCGTAGATAAGGTGATAAGGCATTTTAAGAGCGATAATTTTGATTATGTCTCAAACGTATTTAAGTATACCTATCCGGATGGATTAGATACTGAGGTTTTCTCTTTTGAGGCCTTAGAAAGGGCCTGGAGAGAAGCAAGCCAGCCTTCGGAAAGGGAGCATGTTACCCCCTATATAAGAAAACATCCAGAACTGTTCAAACTTTCAAATGTAGAGAATGATATTAATCTGTTTGGAATGCGATGGTGTGTAGATGAGGAGAAAGATCTTGAATTTGTGAGGGAAGTGTATAAAAATCTGTATAGAGAAGGCAAGATTTTTTATATGGAAGATATACTAAAACTGTTGAAGATTTGTCCGGGTCTTAGCCAGATAAATGAAGGAATCATAAGAAACGAGGGGTATTATAAGTCTTTATTGGAACAGAAGGAACCAATAGAAAAGAGAAAAAGAGAGCTAACCCAATCGAGAAATCTTCTAAATCGAGCCAAAAAGGTAATACCTTCCTGTACTCAGACGTTTAGCAAAGGGTCGACTCAGTTTGTTCAGGGCGTATCTCCGATATTCTTAAAATCAGGCGAAGGTAGTAATGTCTTTGATGTAGATGACAATGAATATATCGACTATATTATGGCCTTATGTCCGGTTATTTTGGGATACAATTATGAACCCGTTAATGAATCCATACGAGAGCAACTTAAGAGGGGTATCACCTTTTCCCTGCCCCATTATCTCGAAGTAGAATTGGCTGAATTGCTGGTAGATATAATTCCTTGTGCTGAGATGGTCAGATTTGGCAAAAACGGCTCTGATGTGACTTCAGGAGCGGTTAGAGCCGCCAGGGCATATACAGGGAGAGATCTAATCGCTTGTTGTGGTTATCATGGCTGGCAAGACTGGTATATTGGAACCACTACCCGGAATAAAGGGGTGCCAAAGGTGGTCAGCGATTTGACACTTACTTTTGAATACAACCACATCTCCTCGTTGGAATCATTATTCGAGAGATATAAAGACAAGATAGCCGCCGTTATAATGGAGCCGGTAGGAGTGGTGGAGCCTGAGGATAATTTTTTGAAGAAGGTAAGAGAGCTTACCTATAAGAATAACGCCCTGTTGATATTTGATGAAATTGTTACAGGATTTAGGCTCTCTCTGGGGGGGGCTCAGGAATTCTTTGGCGTAACTCCTGACCTGGCCTGCTTTGGTAAGGCGATGGCTAATGGAATGCCTATTTCAGCCATTGTGGGGAAAAGAGAGATTATGGAGATATTCGATGATATCTTTTATTCCTTCACCTTTGGAGGAGAGGCATTATCATTGGCTGCCGCTATTAAGACCATAAAAGTAATCAAGGACGAAAAGGTAATTGATCATTTATGGAGACAGGGAGTAAGGTTAAGAGACGGCTATAACTATATAGCTAAAAACTTGGGGCTTACCCCATACACCCAATGTATCGGATATCCGCCTCGAACAGTGATTACCTTTAAAGACGGCGAGGGAAAGGATGATCTAGCCCTAAAAAGCCTCTTTCAACAAGAAATGATAAAGAGAAGTATTTTGATCTCGGGCGGCCAAAACTTGAGTTACAGTCATACAGCCCACGACATAGAGAAGACCCTTTTAGCATACAAAGAGACATTGAGCCTTATGAAGAAAGGGATTGAGGCCGAAAATGTTCGGGATATGGTGGAAGGGGAGATAGTTCAACCCGTCTTTCGGAGGGCATAATTAAAGGTGGAGATTAAACCATTTATCGAGGGGGAACGCATCTATTTGCGAGAAGTTCGGCTTTCTGATGTAAACGGAGATTATTATAGTTGGATGAACGATAATGAAGTAACCCAGTACACAGAAAGTCGGTTTTATCCTTATTCCAGAGAGAAGATAGAAAACTTTATAACCAAAATAGAAAAAGAGGGCGACTCTGTATTTTTGGCCATAATTGTAAAGGAAGGAGATAAGCATATTGGAAATATAAAGATAGGGCCTATTAATTGGATACACCGCTTTGCAGATGTAGGAATAATTATTGGAGAAAGAACATGTTGGGGAAAAGGTTTTGGAACTGAAGCGATCAGATTAGTGGTTGATTATGCCTTTAATAAATTGAATCTTCATAAGTTGACAGCAGGTTGTTATGTGAATAACCCGAGTTCGATAAGGGCGTTTAAAAAAGCCGGTTTTATAGAGGAGGGGACCAGAACGAAACAGTATTTCTACAAGGGAGAATGGGTAGACGGGATTTTACTTGGAATTCTCAACCAGAAATCAGGATGAAAAGACAAATTATCTTCCGTGTTGATGGCGGCCCACATATCGGATGGGGGCATATTAGGCGATGCTTAAGCCTGGCTGAGGGGTTAAGAAAGAAGAAAATTCAGAGCGTATTTATCACTAAGGATATCGATCCAGAGGTAGGGAAGAGGATTGTCCGCAACAGCCATTTGATGGAGAGATTGATATTATTAGCCTTTTGAAATTCAATCTCCGCCGAAGGTAAAGCGACTTCTAAATTACAAAGGAGGGTATTATGCCAGGAAGAATGCTGAAATTAAAGGAAGAGGAAAGGCATATTCTTGAGATGCTGCCATTACTTTTAAAAAAAGATGCTCAATTCAGGCGTGAGGTCTCAGTTGTTTTGAGCGAGACATTAGCTACAAAAGATGAATTAAGACAGGTCTTAGAAGAAATCCGGATTAGTCGTGAGGAAACCAATCGTAGATTTGAAGAAATGGATCGCAGGTTTGAGGCGATGCAAGCTCAGATGGATCGCAGGTTTGAAGCCATGGAGCGCAGGTTTGAAGAAATGGACCGCAGGTTTGAATCTTTAGTTCAAGAGATGCACAGAGGGTTTGAACTTCAATCAAAGGAGATAAAAGATTTAGGAATAAAAGTGGATACTGTCGGGGCACGATGGGGAATTCTTGCTGAATCCACTATTAGGAATACCCTAAAAGAACTTCTGCTAAAAAATCTTAAGGTAACAGAGGTAAAGGAGTGGAAAGTCCAAGATAGGGATGGATTTGTTTTTGGCTATCCTCAGGAGATACAAGGAGATATCTTAGTCAAAGATGAAGAGGATTATCTGGTAGAGATAAAGTCATCAGCAGGTTCAGGTGATGCAACTATTTTACATCGTAAAGGTAAACTTTACGAGCAAATAACAGGTGTCCTTCCCAAAATGATCTTTGTTGCTGTAAATATGAAAGATGAGGGACGAAAAAGTTGTCAGGAGTTGAATATCCAACTTATTACTTACGAGGATATAAAAGACTAATCTGAAGTGAGTGCATAAGCTTTCAAGGTTTGCAACTGCCAGATATTTTTGGAGAATGGGTAGAGGGGATTTTAGTTGGAATTCTCAACCAGAAATCAAGATGAAAAGACAAATTATCTTCCGGGTTGATGGCGGCCCACATATCGGATGGGGGCATATTAGGCGATGCTTAAGCCTGGCTGAGGGGTTAAGAGAGAAGGCCATTCAAAGTATATTTATCACCAGGGATATCGACCAAGAGATAGGTAAGAGGATTACCTCTAACGGTCATTTAATAGAACGGTTGCCTGCAAAGATAGATTTAAAGGAAGACCTGAATCTGACCATTAAATTGATCAGGAAGCACAAGCCTGATTTAGTCATCACCGATTCTTATGAGATCAATCAGCATTATCTTGAGGAACTAAAGAGGCTGGGTGTTACTTTGATGAGCATCGATGACCTGGCAAAGTTGCACTTCTGCTCGGATATTGTGCTCAATCAAAATATTGAGGCTAAGCTTAGTGATTATTCCACAGAAAGGTATACCAAGCTGTTATTAGGCGCAAAATATGCCCTTCTAAAAAAAGAACTTAGAGGTAAGCATGGCCTGGAAGAAATAAAGGAGATAGCCAAGAATATCTTGATCACCCTTGGGGGGAGTGATTTGAATAATCAGACTCTGAAAGCAGTTAAGGCACTCAAGAGGATTAAGAATGATATTGAGATTACGGTGATTATTGGACCCGGTTACCAATACGAGGAGATTCTCAGAAAAGAGATGGCGGCAGATAACCGATTTCTACTTTTGAGAGATCCTCAAGATATCTTTAACTTAATGGAAAGAGCCGATCTATCCATCAGTGCCGGTGGAAGCACTTGTTATGAATTGGCCTATCTTGGGGTGCCGAACATCATCCTGGTCTTGGCTGATAATCAAAAGAAGCTTGCCGATGGCCTGGATAACTATGGCAACTCTGTTAGTTTGGGTTGGTTCGAGGATGTTACTGAAGAAAGTATCAAAGAGGCAGTAGAGGATTTGATTGATAATAAAGCGAGGCGAGAAGAGATGAGCAGGAAAGGCAGGGAGTTGGTTGATGGTAGAGGAGTAGAAAGGGTAGCAAATGAGATGGAGGCGGCGACTGAGAAGAAAAAGAGACCAGTTATTACAGAAGAAATTATCCAGGCTATCACTCATAAAATTGTTCGAAAGATACATCCGGATAAAATCATTCTCTTTGGTTCTTATGCAGATGGAACGCCGCATCATCATAGTGATATAGACCTTTTTGTAATTGTGGATTCACATCTTAGAAGAGATAATAGAAGCATGAAAATATCTCGACTTTTCCCGGACAGACTTTTTGCCTTAGATGCCTTAGTTTATACTCCTAAAGAAGTAGAATTGAGTTTAAAGAGGAATAATCCATTCATAAAAGGAATATTGACGGAAGGGAAGGTTCTTTATGCGCGTTGATTCGGAGAGTTACGAAGACTGGTTTCTTAAGGCAAGAAATAATTTGAGGGCCGCCGAGGCTATTTTGAGATATTATGAAGAAGATCCGCCGACAGATACAGCCTGCTATCATTGCCATCAGGTAGCAGAAAAATCTCTAAAAGGGTATCTTCTTTATAAAGATGAGGTCCCCCCATGGAGTCATGATTTAATAGAGCTACTTAATCGATGCATTATGCATGATTCTACACTTGAAGTGTTAAGAGAAGATATTGAGGTTCTCAATAAATATTACATTGAGGCTAAGTATCCAGCAGATATTCCCATAATCTATCCAAAGGAAGAAGCATGTGAAGCTAAGGAAAAAGCCGTTGGGGTGTTAAGAAAGGTCGAGGAGATTAGAGGTGACAGAGGAGATTTGCGCTGTGATTGAGGAGAGGAAAAGATCGGTTATCACAGAACTCTAAGTAAGGGAGAGGTGTTGTATAGTATTACCTCGCAACATTTGTGTTGTCCGCGAGAATTATTCGCTCGAGGTTAAAAGTCCAAGGAAGTCTCAGTTTCGAGTTTCAGGTTTTGAGTTTGGAGGAGATTTGGAACCAGAAACTCAAAACTCGAAACTTATTCTCGTATTTTTGGTTGCGGCCAGAGGACGTGATAGGGCTAAACAGTTACAAAGTAAGTAAAGGAGTCCATCTATGAAAAAGGGCAAAGTTATCTTATTCTATCCGGGCTATGAGAATAGCGATTATCACTGGTTCCCATTTCCTTATTTGTATATCGGCCCCTTCTTAGAAAGAGAGGGGTTCACGCCTATTATCATAGATGCAAGGACCGAGCCTAACTGGAAGAGCCTTTTAAAAGACTCTCTTGGTAACGCCCTCTGTTTAGGGGTTACGTCGATGACGAGCGCCGATATCAGAGACGCACTTGATGCGGCGGTTATCGGCAAAGAATCAAATCCGAAATTGCCTGTAGTATGGGGAGGTCCCCACGCTACAGCCAAACCGGAAGAAACAGTTGAACCGGGGTGCGTCGATATTGCTGTCCGCGGGCCTGGAGAAAATGTTATGACCGAAATAGCAAATAGAGCTTATTACGGCAGAGACCTTACCGATATATCCGGCACAACTTACAAGAAGGAAGGCACAATCTATAATAACGGCAATCCGGACACGATCTCCTTTGATTACGATATCTTTCCGGCTTTTCATCTAATCGATGTAGAAAAATACCGCTCACCCAATAATGTGGTTTCAATCTTTACCGCAAGGGGCTGTCCGTACAGATGCACCTTCTGTACAACAGGAGATAAGGCTTATTCCGAAAGGACTCTCAAACAGGTGAAAGAAGAGATACTGTATGTCGTTAACGAATTGAGATTTAAAAATATCTTCTTCCAAGACGGGACATTTTTTGTAAAAAAGAATCGTGTAGTGGAGATCGCCCGCTGGCTTGTCGAATCAGGCCTAAAGATTAAATGGAAGGCAAAGGCGAGGGCAAATTCATTGCTGAGCTATTCTGAAGAAGAGTTATCAGAGTTAAAGGAGTCCGGCCTCGTTTCAGTTTTCTTTGGAATCGAATCGGGTTCTCTGCGCGTCCTGGAGAATATGCGAAAGAAGACGAAGCCGCAAGATGCAGAGGAGAGCGCCGAGATATGCCGCAATTACGAAATAGAGTTTTATGCCTCCTTTATGTTTGCCACCCCCTATGAAACTGTGGACGATCTCAAGAATACTCTCGGACATATAAAGAGATTGAAGGAGATAAATCCTAAGGCAATTATTCAAAATTGTATATATCTTCCGCTTCCTGGCACCCCTATGTATGAACAAGCTTGCAGTAATGGATATATTCCTCCGGCAAAACTTGAGGATTGGATCGGAAGGAATATATCTTCCAGATTTCAAGAGAGAAGCGACATTACATGGATACCGCCGGAGATCCTTAAGGAATACATAAAAATTTATAACGAGGAGTTCGGTTATTATAAACACCTTTGTGAAAAAGAAAAAGACGGCGAATATAAATCGGTATTTCACGAAACGGAGTAGCCGTTCAGGGTATGCATCAAATTCTTACACCACCTGAACGCTTACAAATTTCTATCATTTCATGTTAGTCATTAATAGCAAACCTATTGGTGCTGGTCACCCAACCTATATTATCGCAGAAATTGGAATTAACCATAACGGCAGCCTGGATATTGCCACCAAGATGTTGGAACAAGCTGTAAAAAGTGGGGTGGATGCGGTTAAAATGCAAATCATTAGTGCTGATAACAGCTATGCCAGGACGAGCCCTTCCTATTCTATCTTTAAAAAAGTCGAGTTATCTTTGGAAGAATGGGCGACACTTGTAAACCAGGCAAGGATGTTAAATATTGATATGTTTGCGACCTTTGTTAATTCATCCGACTTACTGTATGCAGAACAATTGGATTTGCCAGCCATCAAAATTTCTTCGACCAATATAACTAATTTTCCTTTACTGGAAGCAATTGCTCAATTGGGACGGCCTGTTATTATGTCTACGGGTATGGGATATCTGAGTGAAGTGGACGAAGCCGTCAGATTCTTAGAGAAGAAAGGACAACAGCAGATGGGGATTTTACAATGCACGTCATTATACCCCACTCAGCCCAAGGATGTTAATTTACTTGCCATTCGAACATTGGCTGAAGCTTTTCCTAAATATCCTGTTGGCTTTTCAGACCATACCATAGGGATTAATTGTGCTGTTGCTGCCGTAGCAATGGGTGCTAAAATTCTTGAAAAACACTTTACTCTTGATCGGGATATGGAAGGGCCTGATCACCATTTCTCTGTAACACCAGATGAACTTGCCTGCATGGTGAGTGCGGTAAGGGAGGTAGAAGCTGCTTTTGGTTCTTCGATGAAAGGGCCGGTGCTTGAAGAGAGGTCAATTCGCGACCAATTTCAGAGAAGTCTTGTGGCTTCCGAAGATATTAGAGAAGGCGAACGTCTGGAACAGGGAAAAATTATCACAAAACGTTCAGAAGTTAAGGGCATCGCTCCCAAATACATGGATATCGTCATTGGAAGAATCGCCAAGCAGTCTATTGCTAAAGACGCCCCAATTACCTGGGATGCGGTCTGATTGGTTTCCCCTTTTTTGAATTACTGCTAACACCAAATTTCGTATGTCACAACAGCGTGTCAATATTATGATGACTTGTGTCAATTCACAGGTCGCTCCTTCTATTATTCAGTTGATTTATGAGCA
Source organism: bacterium (assembly GCA_040753085.1). Lineage (NCBI taxonomy): Bacteria > bacterium. The sequence goes on from JBFMHI010000028.1 coordinate 18,844, forward strand.
CCCTGATTATGAGGTGCATGTGGTAGGGTGTGATGCTTCTCCTGCTGAGGAAATCCTGGGACAAAGTTTTTGTGAGAGCTGCTATTCTGTTCCACCAGGTATGGACGACACATATATCCAGGCCATTCTTAATATTGTGGAAAAGCATCATATTCAGTTGATCTTTCCTGGAAGCGATGAAGAGTGCCTGACGTTATCCCGATATAGAGAAGAACTACAAAGTAGAGGATGTGACGTTGCCTGTTCGGCTTATGAGAAAATCGCTTTAGCCTCGAATAAGTACCGGATGATAATGAAACTAAAAGAGGCAGGTATTCGTTCCAGTGAAGCATACGTCCCCCAAACTTTAGAAGATATCGAGAAAATTGCTAAACGTTTAGGATATCCTGAACGTGAGGTTGTGATTAAACCTCAGTTTGGGAGAGGAAGCAAAGGTTTTAAAGTCATCACCTCCCAATACGATCGATATGAGGCTTTTTGTAGAGAAAAGCATTTCCGGATTTCTCTGGAAGAACTCAAAACACTTTTTGCTGGTCATGAAGAAGACTTGCCCAATTATTTGATGATGGAAATGTATCCGGGAGATAAATACAGCGCGGATATCCTGGTGTCACATGGAAAAGTAATTTCCATAGTTATTCGAAATAATGGTCCCTTACCTAAAATCAATCCGCCAACCCAGATCGCCACAATTGTTTTTGACCAGGATGTTCGGACTTATGCGGAGTCCATTGTCAAGCTGATGGGGTTTGATTATTTTGTCCAGATTGAAATTGGTCGAGATATAGAAGGAGGTTTAGGATTTATTGAAATCAATACAAGGATAGATGCTACTCTCCCAATTACTACCGGACTTGGATTAAACTTTTTCCGGGAGATGATTACCTATGCTATTACCGGACAAATGCGCTCAGACATTCCGGATTATCGAGATTTTTCCAAACAGTTAAGATTTAGACGTTATTGGCAACATTTATTTGAAGAGTTGTCATCTGCAAGTTGAAAGTACCAATGTATGAAGTTACTCTGGAAAATAACCTGCAAAAGGTGGTGCTACCTCAATATTTTTGGTATGACAGGCAACCCTTACCTTTAGTGTTTCCTCATAATTGGGACATTAAAATTTGTGGCATGGAAGGTGACTATCTTCCGATACTTGGTCAGGAGGAGATCAAACGTAAAATAAGTAATCCCATTGGCACTTTTCCTTTAGAAGAACTGGCCAAAGGAAAAAAAGAAGTCGCTATCGTGGTAGATGACATAACCAGACCAACCGAAGCATCTTTACTCCTTCCCTATATTCTTGAGGCCTTATCTAAAGCTGGTATGAGGGACGATTGTATTCGTTTTCTCATATCCCTGGGAAGTCATGGGGCCCATACAGCAGAAGATTTTCGCAAGAAGATAGGAAATGAAATCGTTGAAAGATTTGGAGTGTACAACCATAATTGTTATGAAAATTGTGTCGAGGTTGGTAAAACTAAAAGCGGAATGGTGGTTAAGATTAATGCAGAACTAATGCAATGTGATTTCAAAATTGGGATTGGGGCTATTCTCCCCCATTTGTATGTTGGATACTCTGGTGGAGGGAAGCTGTTTTTACCGGGAATGGCTCACATAGACACGATTGACGCCTTTCATTCTTTCTTGACTCCTGGCGAAAAAGGGAGGATCAATTTTGAAAACCCCATGATGCGTGAAATCGAAGATGCTCTGGCCCTCATAGGGGTGGATTTCAAAATCGATGTCCTGGTCAATACCAAAGGTCAAATCATTGACTTGTTTGCAGGTGAGACGATGGCCGAGTATAGTGAGGGAGTAAAAGTGGCCGATAAAATTTATGTCACGAAAACCTATGACGATCTGGACGTAGTTATCTCTAATGCCCATCTTAAGGTCAATGAAGGAGATATCGCTTTATTGGCAGGATTAGAGACTGTTAAAGAGGATGGAACCTGTGTCCTGATCATGAATTCTCCCTCTGGCCAGATGACTCACTATCTCATGCGCTGGTTTGGGAAATTTATTGGGGGCAAACAGGCTGTCACAAGAGTTCAGTTGCCTGAAGACAAAAAAGTTATTGTCTATTCTCAGTATAAAGACACCATTACGTTTGACCCTTTTGAGAATCAGGAGATAATCACGTGGGAAAAAGATTGGGTTGAAATTATCCAACAACTGCAAGCACGTCATGGCTCTGAAGAACTTAGAGTCGGGATCATTCCTGACGGGACGATTCAATATATAAAAAGATAGGTCGTTCGTGCAGCATAGTCCAGCACGGCATAAGTTCTCCATCAGGTTTGACAATTTGAGAAACCAGGTTTTTTGAAAAAAACGGGACGGTTCACTTTTGTTTGAAAGCTTGCGGTTAAAAGAAGGGGTAATTTTAGGGCAAGAAGTGGTAAGATTGAGTTAATTTTGACCAGGTTCAGATAATGGCAGAGGGTTTTTGGAATATTTTTGGTTAAAGCAACAGATCAGGCTGAAATTTTCCAAGTTACAGACCTAACACGGCGAAGCCGCAACCAAACGGAACAACCTAACGGTTGTTTAGGGAGGTTTATCGCTTTAGCCACACCAGGATATATTTAACCCTTTTCTCGGGAAGTGAAATACACCTCCAGGAGCATAGCGCGGCAGAGCCGCAACCAAATAATTCTCGATGCTCGATGCGGGTAAAGGATCCAGTGTCCAGTATCGAATATCCAGTATCGAATATCCAGTATCGAGCATCGAGCATCGAGCTTCATGTAACATTCTCGCGCACAACGCAAATGTTGCGGGGTAATAGTATAAGAGATGATGCGGCAAAAAGTCTTAAAGAACAGAAAAATCACCTAAGAGGCAGGAATGTGGTTTTCTATAATAGACTGATTGGACTATAGTTACCTCAATGCTCCTCTGTGCTCTCTGTGTCCTCTGTGGTGAAATCTTGACTTTCTGCCTAACCATCTTTATTTGAAATTTAAAAAGGGAGTTATCAAGGTTGAATGAGATAACCTTGCGAGAAGCCACAATGGATGACTGTGATGACCTCTATCGCTGGAGAAATGATCCGGTGACCAGAGAACAATTCTTTGAGAGTGAAGTAGTGCCATACGAGGAACACCAAAAGTGGTTCAGGAAGGCGATGGATGATTCCAATAGGCTATTCTTTATTGGAGTTGATGAAAAGGGTGAAAAATGCGGCGTGGTGAGGTTTGACATTAAGGATGGTGTCTTTGCCGAGATAAGTGTCAATGTGGCTCCTGAAAAGCGAGGCAAGAAAATTGGCCCTCAACTGATTTCAAGATCTTGTCCCTTATTCTTTTTAAAGACAAAGAGGAGGCTAATCCTGGCCAGAACGAAAGAACAGAATATTGCTTCTATTAAGGCCTTTAAGAAAGCAGGTTTTTCTGAACTTTTCCGTTATAATGATACTACCAGGGGAGGGGTAGTAGCTTTTGTTCTTTTAGCCCCATATGTAGAAGTCGAGTAGAAGGGATTGATTTGTGATGTTGATATTGATCAAATGGGCATCAAAGTCAGCAAAGGCCTTTAGAGGATAAAGGAATAAGGATAGGAGGGAAGAAGGATGAAGAAGAGAGTAGGCTATTTAATGGTTTTGTGGATGATATGGGCAACTCCTGTTTATGCAGATTTAACCAAGCAGGATATTGAGGAGATACGCCAGATTGTAAAAGATGAGGTTCAGAGTTTAAGGGAGGAGATGAACACAAGGATAGATGATTTAAAGCAGGAGATGAATACAAGGATAGATGATGTAAACACAAGGATAGATGATGTAAACACAAGGATAGATGGTTTACAAGATCTTCTCTATGTCATTTTAGCCGGAATGTTTGCCTTGGTTGGTTTTGTCATCTGGGACAGGAGAACAGCCCTTGCCCCTGCTGTCAAAAAGGCAAAGGAGCTTGAGGAAAGAGAGGAAAGGCTTGAGAAGGCATTAAAGGAGTATGCCCTGCAAGAGCCAAGATTGGCTGGGGTATTAAGGCAGGTCGGGATTTTGTAAAAGATAGGTAATTCGTTGGTGGCCTACTTAAATTAAAAGAATATATCCATATTTGTAGTGTAACCTAACATGTTGAACAGTCAGTGAGTCAGCCGAAAGGCTGATTTTGCGGCCAAAGGCGGGCAAATTCGGCCTTTTCGCTGGCCATAATCAAAGTGTCAAGTGTTCAAGATGTTAGGAAACGGTACAAATATATCCATATTTGCCGATAATTGAAACAGGGAGCAATTAATTTTCCCCACAAAAATAACGATCACGTCTGGACCCTTTCGGAATGGCTCACTCTACCTGCTGTTTTAACGTAAGTAGGCCACCAAGTAATTTTAATTAGGGGGTAGATTATGTCAAGTTTAGCTAATTCTTCTTTAAGGTATATCACTGATAAAAAAGGTAGGGCTAAAGAGATTGTCCTACCACTTAAGGTATGGAGGGATATAACTGAAGAGTTAGATAGCTTAAGGGAAAAGCAAAAAATTCTGTTTGGTCTTAAGCAAGCTTGCCAGGAGGTAAAGATGCAAAAGACGGGGAAATTAGAAGAAGAAACCCTTGAGAGCTTTTTAAATGAGCTATAAGGCAATCCCCACAGAATATTTTAAAAAACAAGTCCGCATTCTTCACAAAAGCTATCCTCATATCAAAACCGATCTTTTAGAATTGTCTAGGATTTTAAAAGAAAATCCAAAGACAGGAACTGCTTTTGGCAAGGGAATTTACAAAATACGGCTGAAGAGTTCAGATGTTTCCAAAGGAAAAAGTGGTGGTTATAGGATTATTACCTATGTTGTTGATGAAGAGCAAAAGATATGGTTGTTGACAATATATCTCAACCCCAAAAAAGCAACAATTACAGATGAGGAAATTATGTGGATAATAGAAAGGGAAGGATTGGTAAGGTGATAGGATGGAGGTAAAGACCCAAACAAAATAGATGAAGCAAGGAAGTTTTTACTCATCCGTGGGTTATTGTCAATTCTTCTTCGTGACTTAGTGTCTTGGTGTTTGAGTAGTTACAAGAAATTTTTGGATCAGAGGATAAAACAGATGAAGTATTTGAAAAGATATGAAAGGATCCTGGTAATTGCTGCCCACCCAGATGATGAGATCTTAGGGATGGGTGGAACGATAGTCAGACACACTAATCAGGGAGATAAAGTCTCGGTTGGTATCTTGGGTGAGGGAATAACTTCCAGATACCAGAGGCGTGAAGAGGCTAAGAAGGAAGAGATTCAACAACTCGAAAATGACTCCCGAAGGGCCTTAGAGATATTGGGCGTAAAAGATATTTCTTATCATAGACTTCCTGATAATAGATTTGATTCGATAGATATGTTGGATATAGTAAAGATTGTTGAGAAGAGTATCAGCCAGGTCAAACCAGATGTAATTTATACCCATCATCGAGGTGATTTAAATATCGATCATCGAATAGTCTTTGAGGCGGTTATGACTGCTACCCGACCCCAAGGCAATAATCAGGTAAGGAAGATATTGAGTTTTGAGGTGCCTTCTTCCACGGATTGGGTTGATCCATCACCGGAGAGGGCCTTCCTTCCTAATGTTTTTGTAGATATTTCAGACACTTTAGATAAAAAGATCGAGGCAATCAAGACCTATCAAAGTGAAATCCGAGACTTTCCTCATCCAAGATCAATCGAGGCTGTCACTATCAGCGCCCAAAAATGGGGCACAAAGGTTGGACTTTCTGTGGCTGAGGCCTTTGTGATAATCAGAGAGGTTGAAAAATAAAAAGATGGCTTCATCCCCAAGATCCTTCCCAGTCGATATATTTGCCCTAAAGGAATACGGAATAAAAAAATGGCAGGATGAGTTCTTCTGGCCTGTCTCTGATAGAGATTTTATAGCCCTCTGTAGAGATATTGAGCGATGCGTAATAAACCAGATTAATACCCAGCCGATAGAAATGAGCGATTTGCTTCTGGTGCAAGGGACCTTACGCGGTGAATATCAGCAATTTTTACATGCGGTAAAGGTTTTAGAGCAAGTGAAGTCCCGGGGATTAGAGGTATTATTTTCGGATAAGACGCTGTGGTATAAGCATCTTATGACAGGCAACCTTCCTACAGCTTATGGATTTTCAAAAAAGAAAGATGCTTATAATAATCCTTACGCCGATAGTTTGGTGAAAAAAATTAAGGGTAAAATGAAGGGACATATTAAAAGCCTTGTGTGTAATAAGCAGAAGCTGGGTATTAAATTGGTTAATGCCGTTGGCCAAGGGAAAATATCGGCAAGATTGTGCGGCTCAACGAGTTCTCTGATAAAGCAGTATATAGGAAATTTACCGTATTGGGTTTCTGCAACCTACCCCTGGGATTGGCTGCCAAAAGATGTTTCTTATAAAGTGCCTGATAGATTAAAGGATAGTATAGAAAATGTCTCATCAACTATGGTAGACGAATTGAAGTCAATCGCTAATAAGAATGAAATAATGCTTCTTGACGATCATATAGATCATTTGAGACAATTAACAAAAAGTAAATTGATAGATGCTGCCCAAATATTACATCTAATAAAAAATAAAATTAAGGGAAAAAACAAAATCCATCTGTTAATATCGGATCTGGGTAATCCATTTCATAAGGCCCTTTGTATTGCCGGGCGACAGGAAGGCTGGAAGGTTACCAGTTTTACACATGGTGGTTTCACAGGTTTTTATGATTCTCCTACCTTCGCCTTTTCAGAATTTGCACTCTCAGATGAATTCATCACATATACCCCAGAAAGTATTAAGCTTCTTGAAAAGATTAAGAATAATTACAAACCTCTCAGAAATAATAAGGTAGCTATAAGATCTGGTGATAGCTATGAATATCTCAAACTATGGAGAAAATATGGGCATAAACCGTTATCTAAGGGCATTGAGCGGGTCATGCTTATAGGTTTTCCCCATAATCAATGGAGAAAACCCCAGGGAACTTTTTCGTTACCCTTCATGCATTTAGACTTAGAATTGCGAATTGTGGATCTCTTAGGAAAAGCTGGATACAATGTAACTTACAAAGTTCATCCAGATAGGATATTAGAGGTGGAGGGTGTTTTTGAAAGCAGGGCTAAGGTATTGACCAAGGGACTTTTTCAAGATTACTTAGATTCAGTTGATGCCTTTATATTTGGAAGCATAAGAACGACAGCCTTTCCGATTGCTCTATGCACCAATAAACCCATAATTGGGTTTATTAGGGAGCAAGAACCATATAAGCCTTCTCCAGAAGCCATAGAACTTTTAAAAAAGAGATGCCACATGATTTATGCTAAATTTGACGAACGAAATCGCGTAATATTTGACGAGAAAGAATTCTTAGAGGCTTTATCGGTAAAACCTGAAGAGCCAAATAATGAATTCTTCGAGAAATATTATATTCCTTGAAAGAAGAAAGAAAAGTAGCTAAAGATGAAGCTGTTAAAAATCAACAACCGAGAGATAGTGGGCCATAACCCAACTTACTTAAAGGTTGCTCGAAACTTTAGAGCTCATCTCAAACTCCTTATATGGCAAGCAGTTTGAAGTCTGGGTCACCGAAACGACCTGCAATTACTTAAAGGTTGGTTGGAATTCTCCAATCTGCCC
>JBFMHI010000029.1 GCA_040753085.1 bacterium
ATCACATGATGTAAAACTCCGGGAGCATCTAATCTTAGGTTTCCTTGGCATAGTTCAATTATACATTGTGGTATTTGATGTGTCAAATGTTTTTTTGCTTTCTACACCACCGTCCCCCATGTCCCCCCTTCATATATTTCATATCCAGCTTTCTTTTCTGAGTCCATAGAATTTCTCTGACGTCATCTAAATCCTTACTTCGACCAGAAATGAGCTTATAAAGAATCAAATCCTCTGGGGCTATAATGGGAATCTTTATTCCCTCAAAGGTAATGGTTCGTCTCCGGGATAAGGCCTCTTTCGTATATCTACTTCTGGCCATAAAAAGATCAAGATAAATTTCATGCCCTCTGGCTGGGTAAGTTAAAGTGAAAAAGGGTAACCCTTGAATAGATTTTACCGGCTGTCTCTTATCATAAGTAAATCCTTTCTTCCCGACTTCATTAAAAAATTCTTCTAAGTCATCAAAACTAATTTCAATCACTCCATCAATATCGTAAGTAGCCCGAGGCTCTGCCCATAAACTTGTCGCTATACCCCCCATAAACATAATAGCTATATCTTTTGCTTGAAGTGTTTCTAAGATATTCTGGATAACATCAAGGAGAATTCTTGCAATCATCTCTGTAATTTAGTCAAAATTTTTTGATTATTTAACCGATTCTTATATCTTCTCTCATCTAACTCACGCCATAGAGTTTCTTCTGCTAAATCTGCTTTTCCTATTTCCAGCTTCATTCCTTCTAATCTTAACTGCCAGGAAAAATCGCATAGTTCAAGCCAGGCCGCAATCTTTTCTTCTTCTGATTTCCAATGTTTATTATGCCTCATCTTATTCTCCACTTGCAACTCAGCCACGAATTAACCCGAATATACACGAATAAAAACAATACCTAATGGATTACTGAAGTTTCGCGTAAAATTACCTGGACTATGACGTACAGGGATTAACCTACTGTTTCTCTAATAAATTTTCTTCCAGCCAGGTTTCAATATTTAAAGAAATTGGCCCTCTAATCTTCGGGGTTTTCTTAATAACATCCTTAAGATTATAGGGAGCATAAAATTGTCGATAATGCCCAATATATTTAAAATAACTATAAAATAAATCCGAATATCTCTTTCCGAACAGTAGTTTTATTAGCCTGGCTACAGGGACCACCCCTAAGGTCCAACCAGGCCATCTCCATATCTTTGGCTTAACATTCTTGAAGCACTCGTAAAAATCAAAGTGATCCAGATACGCTTTATATAGCCTCTGTCCATATTTGAGGCTCAGGGGTATGCTGGGCCAAAATCTTAAATATTCCTCATCCCATAATGGTAAACACCATCTTATATCCAGAAAGTCATAAATTCTTTGTCCATTAACCACATATTTACACTGCCTCTCCTGCCATTCCCAACATTCGTAACGGCTCGACAATTCTTGAGTATTAAGGATTCTATTATCTATTTTCAAGATACTCAAGATCTTGTTTTCTATTTTTTTAAGATTTTCCTCTGTTTTTAAATTCAGCCACTGGGAAAGATGTTTTTCAAAGGCCCTATCCAATAACAAGGCCATATCTGGTGCATGATTCAAAAAAGTATCCGGTATATGTCCTCCGGTAATAAAGTCTCCTGACTGGCCATTAATAATCACTGTTTCTGAGGGCAAGATTTTTTCCTGGCCAAGTTTGGCCAGAGCATGGATATCCTGCATGTTGGGGATGCTACACAGACCGTCTGAAAACTCCCAGTAGGCTTTTCTGGTGTCCGAATAAAAAAAATCTCTTGACTCCCGCATCCCCAGTGGGACAAAGCGCCAGGGGACGCCAATCTGTTTGGCCACATATTGGGCCGCCTTGGCTTCATAATTGCCAGGCGGGCCATAAGAAAAGGCCGTCAAGTTATCATATCCCAACTGCTTGAGCTTACATAGAACCAGCCTGGAATCGAGCCCACCACTCAAAGGCACCCAAATAGGCGCCCCATTGGCTTCTTCTATCACCCGGTAAAAAATCTTATCGGTAATCTCATCCAGCTCCTCTATGAGCACCTCCTCTTTCTCATCTCTCACCTCCTCTGAATAAAAAAGATAATACCTCTCTCTTTCAATTTTGGCCTCAGCCTTGTCCCGAATAAGAAACTCTCCGGCCTGAAGCTGGTATAAATGCTGGAATAGTGTCTCTCGGCCCGTAACATAGCCGGCCATACGAAATTCAAGAAGGGAGAGTTCGTCGATTTCAGATAGATTATACTCGTTTTTTAAAGCCCTGGCCGAGTTTGAAACAGCAAAGGTCTCTCCTTTCTGAACATAAAAGATAGGATAGCTTCTAATCTTATCCACCGCGGCCATTAATCGATTTTCTTGTTCCACAATGACCGCGTAGTGGCCGGCATTGTTATATAACTCTTCGCTCAGTTCCTTTGAGGAAGCCGCTGGATTTCTTCGGCAAAAAGAGATAAATCGATTAACGGCCTTCTCCGATCCGATATGCCAGTATTTCAGTTCAGGACTCTCGGCATGCTTCCAGTGGTATTTTTTGTCGATTGTGATTTTCATAGTGTAGCGTCAGATTTGATTTGATAGGTTGGTCTCTTTAGAAGCAATCCCCCTCACCCTACCCTCTCCCCTCAGGGGAAAGGATTAAGGTGTGGGGTAAAAGAGGCTCTACCCACAAATACTAACTTGACAAGGCGATAGTCTTCACCCAGCAGCTACGTCTACCCCCTGTATCCTCGCCATATCGGCATACCAGCTATCTTCATGCATCAGTTCCCTATGGCTGCCGCACTCTATTACTTCTCCTTTGTCGAGGACGATAATCTGATCGGCGCTTCTTATGGTAGATAGACGATGGGCAATAATGATCATGGTAATATTTTCTTCGGCCCTTATCTGGGCCATAGCCTTTTGAATGAATCGTTCCGATTCAGAATCAAGGGCACTGGTAGGCTCATCAAGGATGATAATTAATGCCTTCTGCAGCAAGGCCCTGGCCAGGATGATCCTCTGCCTTTGCCCCCCTGATAGCTTAATCCCTCTCTCTCCAACTACGGTCTGGTATCCGTTGGGAAATTCCTGGATGAACTGATCCGCATAGGCCATCTTGGCTACCTCAATAACTTCCTCCGGCAAGGCCTCAGGCCGGGAATATCTGATATTGTTCTCAATGGTATCGTTGAACAAAAAGCCTTCCTGGGAGACAAAGGCTATCGAGCGCCGCAGCGTACCCAGCTCAAGATCTTCAATGGGTAGATCATCAATGGTTATTTTGCCTTTTACCGGAACCCTGAGGCGGGGTATAAGGTCAATCAGGGTTGATTTTCCGGCGCCTGAACGGCCTACCAGGGCGGTCATTTTCCCGGCAGGAATGAAGATATCCACATCCTTTAAGACAAAACCGTCGGGCTGATTATAGTAAAAGGAGACATTTCCAAATTTGATCCCTTTTTTTAGCTTCAGTTCCCTGACCTCTCCACCTTCAATAACCCTGGCCTTTCGGGCCTGCTCTAACAGATTTTTCACCCTGAAAAGACTCCCCGAGAAACCCGCCAGGCTCTGTCTGGAGTTAAAAATATCCTTGGTGTAAGGCAGTAATCTTAATAAAACAAAAACAAAGACCCCTGTTTGGGCCAGGGTCATCTGAAATACTTCTACCGAAAAGTAAAGGATGGTTAAGGCAGCCAGAATTACCAAAGGATCCACCACAAACTCTATCCTGGCCATAATCCTGGCCAGATTATAGGTATGCTTCTTAATCTCTTCGGATAATCCTCTAACAATGGCTGTTTCTCTACCCTCTGTGACAGACAGTTTCAGAAACTCTATCCCATTCAACCTCTCCACAATGGTAGAGGAAATCTTCTCATTATATTTAGATATCTCGGCTCCGATCTTTCCTGATCTGGTGATGCAGGATTTCAAGGCCATCCCTACGCATATCATAATTATCATGGCAAATAAGGTCATGCCTGGCGATAAAATAAGTAGGAAAATAAAATAAAGGATGAAAATCATTGAAGCGGCCAACAGGCTAAAAAAGGTGGAAATTCCTCCCCCCGCCCTTACTCCATCGACATTCAAAACATTGATGAGTTCGCCCACACTGCGGGCATCATAAAAGGGCATATCTGCTCCGGCGAACCATTGGAAACCTGAACTTCTAATATCCGCCAGGATGCTCTGAGTAATCCAGTTGCTATATATATTTTTCAAATAGTTGAACAACTGCCTGACCATCATGAGACCAAAGGTGATAACCATCAAGGCGATGAGATTTTTAGGGATATGGAATAAATCAAAGGCCTTCCCAATATAAACCCACATCTTAGAGGAAACCGATAAAACCGCAAAATCTCTTCCCCTTTCAATAAAATCCATAATGGGAAAAAGCATAGCCACGCCGAACCCCTCAAAAAAGGCGGCGGTAAGAGTAATTCCCACTAACAATAAGATCTTGAATTTTGTTACAGAAGGGAAAAATAAAATAGCTCGAACAATCTTACGCATAGCCCCGCCCAGCCGTAACCAAAAGAAACTACAGATTTCACAGATATTATTCCCTCGGTGTAATCTGTGGTTCCTATTTTCGCGGTATATCTATAATTCTTGCGGATAAGGCAAATGTTGCGACCTGGAGATCACCCAAGACCGTTTGAGCCACGCTGGTCAGGTGGTCTCCGATCTTTTCCATTTGGTCAATTATCGTAACTATTCAGCCACGGATGGACACGGATGAAACACTGATCTACTTTGCACTCTCTTTGTAACTGTGTTGGGCAACCACAAGGGGTTGCCCCTACTTGTGGATGAAACACTGATCTACTCTGCACTCTCTTTGTAACTCCAGGCTAAGCCCCGTAGCTGGACGATAAATTCTTGGTAACCGTTCAGCCACAAAGCCACTAAGCCACGAAGAGAATGATAAAATAGCACACGGATGACACAGATTTTAGCGGATTCTCACGGATTTTTTCTAATAAATTTTTATCCGTGTCAATCCGTCTCATCCGTGTAATCCGTGTGCTATTATTGGTAATCTTTGTGTCTCTGTGCCTTAAGAGCTGAATAGTTACAAAAATTTCCCCTCAACTTTCATTACCCCCTGAACGGTTACAATTCTTGATCTTCCGTTGCAGGGTTCTAAGACCGATCTTTAGAAGAGCGGCGGTCTTGGTTCTATTCCCGCCTACCCGGTCTAAGGTTTGACGAATTACCTCTTGTTCTATCTCTTCCATACTCATCCCGGTCCGAATATTAAAATTTTCACTATCCCCTTGTATCTGTTGATTGGTAGAGATAGGTAAATCTAAAGGCCCGATTTTTTCTCCCCTTGAAAGAATGGCGGCGCTTTCAATAAGGTTTTTTAGCTCTCTAACGTTGCCAGGATAATCTAACCTGACTAAAATATTGAGCGCCTCAGGGGTAATACCCTGCATCTTCTTGTCATTCTTTTTGTTAAACTCTTTGATAAAGGCATCCACCAATAGCGGTATATCTTCGGTTCGCTCCCTTAAAGGCGGGGTCTTGATCTCAACTACCTTCAATCGATAATAAAGATCTCTCCGAAAAGATCCTTCGCTGACCGCTTTTTCCAGGTCTCGATTAGTGGCCGTAATAAGTCTGACATCTACTTTAATCATCCTTGTTCCACCCACCCGCATGAACTCTTTTTCTTCCAAAACCCGAAGAAGTTTAACCTGAGTCGAAGTATCTACTTCGCCTATTTCATCCAGGAACAGAGTGCCCCCATCACATATCTCGAACTTGCCTTTTCTCATTTCCTGAGCGCCGGTAAAGGCACCACGCTCGTAACCAAAGAGTTCGCTTTCGATCAGGGTATTAGAAAGGGCGCTGCAGTTCAGGGCCAGAAAGGTTTTATCTCTTCGGGGGCTGTTTTGATGGATGCTTCTGGCAATAAGCTCTTTGCCTGTCCCGCTTTCGCCAGTGATAAGAACTGTGGCCGAGGTGGGGGCAATTCTGGAAACTAAGTCTGTTACCTCTCGCATCTTGGAACTGTGGCCGATTATTTCAGGGAACCCATACCTGGAGACAAGTTGTTGACGCAGCTCTTGATTTTCGATTTTAAGATCCTGCTCTTTGAGAACTTTATTGGCCAGGATCCTGAGTTCAGTGGTATTTATTGGTTTGGTAAGATAATCATCCACCCCTCTTTTCATAGCCTCAACAGCTGATTCAATACTTCCAAAACCGGTTATGACCACTACGGCGATATCCGGATTTCTTTTCTTGGCTATTTCTATTAATTTCATACCGCCTATTTCAGGCATCCTGAGATCGGTCAAAAGGAGGTGGATGGTCTCATCTTTAATTTGTTCAAAGGCTTCTTTGCCGTTTCTGGCTTCCAGTATTCGGTGCCCTTCGCTGGAAAGGGCATTTTTCATGGCCTTCAGGCTGGGAAGATCGTCATCAACAATAAGAATGGTATGTTCCATAAGTAATTATTAATTCAGCCTTCCACCTTCAGCCTTCAGCCTTCAGCTTATGTTATTGGATTAATCCGATTCGAAAGGGTGGCCAGTAGATGAATAAGGCTTTGCCTTTGATGTAATCGCGTTTAAGGACACCCCAGAATCGGCTGTCTCGGGAGTTGTCCCGATTATCACCCATGACAAAGTAGGAATCAGGGGGGATAATTCTGGGTGTATCCCAATTGTCCTGAGTAGAATTGAACATAGAAGAGAAGGGCATAGGATTGGAATGAACCTTATAAGGTTCGATCAGAGGCTTACCATTGATGTAGACTTGTTTATTTTTAATAATAATTTTATCACCCGGCAACCCGATAATCCGCTTGATAAAATCAATGGAGGGGTCCTTGGGGTAACGGAAGACAATCACATCCCCTCGTTGAGGATCATGCCACTTTAATATGTGTTTATCAGTAAGAGGTATCGGTAATCCGTAGATAAATTTGCAGACAAAAAGATGGTCCCTTATTTTCAAAGTAGGCACCATTGATTCTGAAGGTATTTTAAAGGCCTGAATGACAAAGGTTCTAATAATCAGCGCCAGGATGAGCGCCGTAACCACGACTTCCACATATTCATATATCTTTTTCTTCATTCTTCTCTCCCTCTTTCTCTGATTAAAGAAAAATCCGATTTAAAAGGTTGCGTCGCATCAATATGCCCCGCTAAGGTGGTAATTGGTCTGCCTTCGACCAGGATTTGAACCCCGCTTATGGAAGGTAAATTGGTCATTATAGAATTAACTATAGAAAAGATGGTGAGCCATTCTCCCCCTGTGCCTTTCAAGTGGTCTTTGACCATTTCCCCCGACATGTCCAGATATAAAATACCCTTATGGAAATAGGTCTCTCTAATTTTAGTTGTTTCAGGTAAAGTCGGGATCAATTCTATCCTGGGCCCCTTAATTAATTCTTCTATAATCTCTTTGGCCTGTTCAGTTACATAAGCCGGCCAGGAGGCAAGTTCACGATCTTCACTAACCAAAAAGATACCGGCCGGAGAGGCAAAGTAAAGCCTGATGATCTTGTTTTCTTCAGATGTTGATGAGAAAGTGGAAGGGAGATATTTGTTTATCCCTTTCCCATCTCCGCCTGAAGTGAGGAAGACAAATATTACCGCTCCTGCCAGAATGAGAATGATTATTCCACCCAAGAAAATAGTAATTTTCTTCATAGTCAGTAAACAGTAAACAGTAAACAGTAGACAGTGGACCACTGACTACTGTCTACCTTAGAAGCTCATCCATTCGATCTCTCTTATTCGTTTATACCTGGCAATAGCCTCAAGTAAGACCGCCACCAGTCGTTTCTGCTCAACCTTGTTTTTCAACCGCATTTCATCCCAGGGGTTAGTTAGATAACCTATTTCCACCAAAACCGCCGGCATAAAGCAGTCAGAAAGCCCGTAAAGGGGAGCCGGTTGGGGCGGGTTCATTGGTTGTTCAAATCGCTCGCTGGCTACCTGTTGAATTATTTCAGCCAATTTAGTCGATTTAGCCAGCACCTCATATTGCCTCTTTTCCGGAGGAAGGGCGCTACAGTAGTAGGTATGGAAGCCACCGATTTTGGGCGATGATGAAGCCCCCAAGTGAAGACTGATAAAGAGGTCTGCCTGCTTTGAATTAGCCAGATTAATCCGTTTATCCAGGTCAAAAGAGACATCCGTCTCTCTGGTTAAAATCACCACTAAATCCGGGAATTGGATGGACAAAGCCGATTTAAGCTCTTTAGCTAAATCGAGAGCCGCTTCCTTTTCTAACCAACCTGAATTTCCTTTAACCCCTTTATCATCTCCTCCATGTCCAGGATCAATTATAATCCGCTCTAAAGGGGTTTCTTTTTCTTTATCTTCAATTACTCCTAAAGATGGCAGTTCTAATTCCAGGTCTATATCGGATGGCCCCCTTGGGGACGGTTCCCTCAGTGATGGTTTTGTGGTTATGGGTTCAGGGGGTGACTCAACCGAAGGCGCGGCTTTCCTGGCTAACTTTTCCGAGGCCGGGATGACTGCCGCCGGCTTAATGCTCAACATTCTGGCCGTCTTATACCAGTCAGCCTTCATTAAGAAGACAGAATTTAATACGGTAACGACAAAATCAATAGGCACAAAGACCCTTCCCTCGACCAATTGAGGCGGCGGTTTAACTAGGTGAGTTTCTTTAGCGCTCCTGGCCTCTTTTTGACCAACGGTCAGGCTGAGAATCTCTTCTCCGTCTTTAATGACCACTTTTTTCTGGACGGGATCCCACCAGACTGAAAGTTGTATCGCCTTAGCCAGTTCACTTATTGAAATAAAATAGATCCCATCTTCTACTATACCCTGAACGCTTGTTTGGGAATGATTGATATTGTCAATAACGGTAATAGTTTCAGCCGTTGTTGTGGTTGCCAGAAGAGTAAGAATTAAAAAAGCAGCCAATATCGTCTTGAGTTTCGAGTTCATCTGCTTTTCAGTAGACAGTAGCCACAGGTCAGAAGTCAGCTTCTTCTGTCCTCTGACTTCTGAAATGATCATATCCCTGGCAGGGCAGGTCTTTGACCTTGCCGGTTCTGTCAATCAGCTTAATGCCTTCGGATTCAGGAACTACCCGACCGATGAGGCTGGCCTTCATTCCTTCTTTAATTTCTTCCTGCCGTTCGGGAGGAAAGGTGAAAAGAAGTTCATAATCTTCTCCACCCCCAAGGGAAAATCTTAGGGGGTCCATACCCAGGTGTTCACAGATTTGCATCAAAGAATAAGAAAGAGGCACCTGATCCTGAAAGATACGGATACCCACCCCGCTGGCCTCAACTATTCTTTTGACCTCAGCCGCCAGACCATCGCTAATATCAATCATCGCTGTGGCCAGCTTTGATTCAACTATTCTCCTGGCTTCTTCCAGCCGTGGTAGTGGCTGTAAGTGTTTTTCAATCAATTCATCAGCCGACTTCTTTAAGTGGGGAAGAGGCGTAGAGAAGGAATTACTTAATAATTCAAGGCCCAGGGCAGAATCTCCCAGGGTTCCGGTTACCGCTAAATAATTGCCCACCCTGGCGCCTGAACGAAGGGTGAGCAGTTCCGGTTCAACTAAGCCTAAAAGGGAGATAGATATAATCAAATCCCTGGAAGAAACCGTGTCACCTCCCACCAGGGCAATACCTCCCATCTTGTTTCCTAAAACCTCCATGCCGTTATAGAGACAATCTATATAGTCAGAAGAGAGCGTCGGGGGAAGTCCGAGAGAAATTACCGCCCAACGTGGTTTACCGCCCATAGCCGCTATATCACTGACATTAGCGGCCATCGCCTTCCAACCTATCTGGAAGGGGGTGAAATTATCTCGGGTGAAATGAACACCTTCGATTAATATATCAGCCGTAATTAAAGTAAGCTGGCTTTCAGATAACTTGAGGGCGGCTGCATCATCTCCGATATTTACTGCTATTGCCGAGTCATTGGATTTCAGTCTGGCCTTCAAGTGTTCAATCAGTCCGAACTCACCCAGGTCTTTGAGTTTCGGGTTCGGGGCACCTGCTTGCGGGTCGTCGGGTTTCGGGTTCATTGACATTCTCTCCTTTTAGTGCCTATCCCCAAACTCCAGACATCAAGAGGCTGCCAGACTCCTGGTGTTCTAAACCCCTGAAGCGCCGCCGAGGTTTTGGGATAGGCTCCAAACTCGATCCTCGATGCTCGATGCTGGATCCTCGATGCTGATAAAGGATACAGTATCGAGTATCGAGCATCGAGCATCCAGCATCGAGCATCGAGCATCCAGGATCGAGCATCCAGCGTCCAGCCTCATGGGATGAACGGTTACCTTAATTTTTTAGTCCAGATCACTGATAGTAAGGTCTTTTAATTGTTCCTTGAACGCCTTGACTTCCCTGTCATCAATAGGATTGCCCGGCATCGTAGCTGTGTTGAGAACATGGTCGTGGATATAGATAGGCGCGGAGACTCTCAGGGCAAGAGCAATAGCATCAGAGGGGCGAGAATCAACCTCAACCGATTTTCCATTTAAAGCAAAGGTTATTTGGGCAAAATAGGTATTATCCCTCAGGGCATTGATAACCACTTTGGCCACTCGGCTCCCCAGATTCTCGACTACTGATTTTAACAGATCGTGAGTTAGCGGACGGGGAGGCTTGATCCCTTCCAGAGCAAAAAGAATAGCTTGGGCTTCAAAGAGTCCGACCCAGATAGGTATGACCCTATTCCCCTTTACATCTCGAAGAATAATGATAGGCATGCTGCTCTTGGCATCCAAAGCTATCCCTGCCACGTTCATTTCAATCATAAAACACCTCCTTTCCTTTGAGTTGATTTCGCATGGCGGATTTTTTCATGGCGACTTTCGGACTGCCTTCCGCCATCCGCCCTCTGAAATCCGATTATTCGGGACGGTTCAAAATCATCCATTTTCTTGTGAAACTTTAGGCGCGGTTAACCTTCCGCAGAAGTAGGGTGGACATTACCCACCAATCTGTTCGCCATCTACGCCTTTTTGGTGGGCGGTGCCCACCCTACCTCTCAGCCGCAAGCTTTCACAGTAAAGTGAACCATCCCGATTATTCTCTCACCTTAATCCTGGTTGATATTGAGATCGGAGAGGTAGTATTAAGCCGCGCCACCACTTGATATTCACCGGCCTCAACCAGGTTTCCCTCTGTATCCCTCTGGTTCCAAATAAGGTTAAAGGTTTTCTCATCCTCAGGATGAAGAATAAGCCTTTCGCCTTCTCCTTTACTGAACCGGAATAATTCCCGGCCATATTGTTTAACCACAAACTCACAAGCCGAATCCCCCAGATCAAGGGTCACGGTGCTATCTTGTTTATTCTTTATCCCAAAATTAAAAAGATAATCTGTCTTGTTTTCAGCCGGCTTAACTAAAAGACGGTATTGGATACCATCAATAGTATGAACGGAAAGGGGCGCATGTTTATAATAAACCCGAATGAAGGCAAACATCCCCACAATTATGAAAAGATCAATAACCAGGATGATGAACCGGGTATTCGGATTCATCATCATCCGATAATAGGCGGAATCTTCCTTCATCCAACATACACCCGCGGAATCCTGCCTCCTATTCTGGAGACAATTTCGTAGTTAATCGTCCGACATAATTCGGCTATCTCTTCGACCGGAATCCTCTCTTTTCCCTGGCTTCCAAAGAGAACGACTTCATCACCTTCCCTGACCTCCGGAAGCGAGGTGACATCAACCATAGAAAAATCCATACAGACGCGTCCAATCACGGGTAATCTTTGACCCCCAATCAAGACATAAGCCTTATTTCCAAGTTCACGGTTATATCCATCCGCATAGCCTACCGGAAGGGTAGCCACTCTGGCCGGCCGATTGGTTCGGTAAGTTCCGCCATAAGAAATAGGACTTCCGGACGGCCACCACTTAAGTTGAATGATTTGCGTCTTAAAGCTCATCGCCGGATAAAGATCGATCTTTAAAGGAAAATCCTTGGCCGGTGGAAGTCCGTAAGTGGCTATACCGGGCCTGACCAGGTTTAATCGAGTAAAGGGAGAATCTATGGCGCCGGCGCTATTGGCCATGTGTTTTATCGGTATATGGATTTTAGCCTCTTCCAGTTGATTTAGCACCCAGTAAAATCGAGTCAATTGGAGGCGGACATAATCCTTTGCCGGCTCATCGGCTGTGGCCAGATGAGAAAAGAGACCTTCAATCTCTATCCCCGGCAGACCGGCTATTTCCCTGGTTAATTTAGGGGCCTCCTCCCAGATCACGCCTAATCTGCCCATGCCGGTATCCACTTTAATATGGACCTTGCATTTTTCTCCTCTTTCAACGGCTGCAATGGAAAGGGCCTTAGCCAGACAAGGTTCAAACACGGTAGGCGTAACCCTGTTTTCTAATACCTCCTTAGCGTAAGCCGCCGGTGTAGCCCCCAGGATGAGAAGCGGGGCCTTGATCCCATAATCCCTAAGCTCTATGGCTTCACTCAGGGAAGCTACTCCCAGCCAATCCGCCCCAGCCTGAACTGCCCGCTCACTTACCCGGCTGGCTCCGTGACCGTAGGCATCCGCCTTGACCACGGCCATAAGCTTTACTTGCGGCCCCACATGTTCTTTAATGGCCTTAATATTATGTCCTATATAATCCAACCGAATTTCTACCCAGGTTGGCCGGGAGAAATTAGTCATTAGTCATTAGTCATTAGTTCATTAGTCATTTGACTAACGAGCAGTGAACTGCTTTTTAACCTCCGAAAACATAGCCTGTAAAAGAGAGGCCATAGGCTTTTCCTGAAGGACTCGATTGAGATTGGCCTGGGCCTTCTGGTTCTGACGGTTACCCCATGAAGCAGCCTCGATGGCCGCGGTATAAGTTTTCATCGCTTCTTTTGTTTGCTTCAACTTCTCCTGGACAATGCCCAAGTTATTATAAGCCATAGAAAGATCCTGAAAAAGCGCTTCTTCTTCCGCCGCCCCTTTTTCCAATGATTCACTCTTTAATTGTTTTTGATATCCATCAATAGCCTGCTGGAAGTAATCTCCGGCTTTTTGCCACTGGTTTAAGTTAAGGTTGGCATTTCCCTTATTAAAACTTAAATCGGGATTCTCGGTTTCATTTAGTTTTTCCCACTCTTCGAGGGCTTTTTGATAATCATCGGCGTGGTAATAAGTCGCTCCCAGGTTGAAAGTTAATTCCGGTGATTCAAGGCCCAATCTTCTGGTGGCTTCATAGTAAATAAGCGCCTTAGGCATATTATTCATAACCTTATAATAAAGGTTGGCCATATGGAAATTAGCCTGAGCATCCTCCTTATCCAGCTCCAGCGCCCTTTTAAACTGATTATATGCCTGTTTATGCATACCAATTTGATTATATATCTCCCCGGAAAGGTCATAGGCTTTGGCGTAAGTTGGATCTTGATCCAGGGCAATCTTTAATTCTTCCAAGGCCCTTCCCACATCCCCTTTATTTCTCATAATACAGGCCAAATTGTAGCGGGCCCTTAGTGACCCGGGCTCCTGATTCAGGACATCGTTGGTTATTTCTTCCGCCCTGGCCAAATCTTTTCGCTCAATATAGATATGGGTCAACTGGTTCAAAAGATCAATATTGGCCAGCCGTTGGCCAAGCTGCATAATAATATAGCGATGAACACCAAAGGCCTGGTCATACTGCTTTTTCCCCATATAAATTTGCTGAAGCATATTGAGGCCCTTAATATTTTGGGGGTCAATACTTAATACCCCTTTAAGGGTGTTAAAGGCATTTTCCTGCCAACCCATTTGCTGAAAGACAGAGGCTAAATCAAGGAGTGTCTCTGTATTTTTTCCATCAATGCTTAAGATCTCCCGGCAGACTTCTTTAGCCTTGCTCAGATCCCATAGATTCCCTTCGGCCAAAAAGACCTTTACCATATTCTGTCTGGCGCCAATATTACCCGGATCCAGTTTAAGGGCCTCTTCAGCCTTATCCAAAGACTCATGATAGGCCTTAACCGAAAGGTAGGCCATTCCAAAACGATTATAAGCCTCCACATTTTTGGGTGACAATCTTATCCCCTGATCAAACTCATCCTCCGCCCGGTTAAATTTATTCGCCTTGACAAATTCTATACCCTTCACAAAATGCTTTTCTGCTTCGGAAAGTCCTCGCCTGGCCATAGTAGATGTTATCCACCAGGAAAGACCTCCCGCCAAAAAGAGCACACCCAGAATAACGGCCGTTACCTTTAGATATTTCTCTCTTCGTCTGGCTGTCAAAGGCAGTGCTTCTTCTTTTTCCTCTTCTTCTCCTTTTTCCAGTAGGGCAACCATCTCTTCCCCTTCCGGAACAAAGGTCACCTCTTCTTCCTCGCCAGCCGCTTCCTCTGTAGGCAGCACTCGTTCAAGAATCTCTTCCGGTAATTCTTCAACCTCTTCTGGCTCTTCCGCAACCAGAGGTTCAGCTATTTCTTCCGGTTCAATCTCCGCTTCTTCTGTAGGCTCAGGAACTTGAAGAATTTCTTCCGGTTTAAGCGCCTTTTCCTCTCCAAGTGGCTCTAGTGGGGCTTCCTCTGAGGGGAGGGGCTCTTCTTCAATTAGTTCTTCTGTTTTTTCTTCCTCATCTCCCAGAAGGGCAGTCAGTTCTTCTTCACTGAAGAAGGGAGCCTCTTCCTCCTCAGGCTCTGTTTCCTCAGTAAGAGGAGGTGCATCTTCCTCAGCAGGCTTTACCTCCTTTTCTGTTTCTTCAGTAGCCGGAGGGGTTGCATCCTCTTCAGGCCCCGCTTCCTTTTCTGTTTCCTCAGCAGGAGAAGCTGCCTCCTCCTCAGGTTCCGCTTCTTTCTTTTGATCTTCAGGCGGGACTTCCTCCGGCGGCTCTTCCCTTTCGGTCGGTTCCTTTTCTTCGGCCATTTTGATTTATACTCCTCGTATATCGTGAATGGTGGTTCGTGAATCGTTTTTGAGTCACGAATCCCGGCCTACGATCCCAAGTATCTTCTCAATTAACTGATCGCCTAGTTGCCCCGAGTTATTGAGAAGATACGACAGGATTGTAGGTCGATTACCAGACGAACCTGTTCCCAAGATCGACCTGCTGATTATTCTTGGTATTATTCTACTAAACTTTTGGCAAGAAGTCAAACAAAAAAATAGATTTTCATTCTTCACCGTTGGTTTTTCCTTGACATATTTGGTTATTTGGTGTATAGTTAAAAAAAGATGAACTATTGGCAGGATCTTTCAACAGGACTTTTCCTTGACTACCACGATAAAAGAAAGCTGCATCGAAAATAAGATTATGATCAGTAAAGGCTATTTCGGACAATTTGGAGGCTGTTTCGCCCCGGAAATATTAATGACCACCCTGGAGAAATTGGAGGCTGTTTTCTTTAAGCTCAAGGAAGACCCTTCCTTCTGGCAGGAATACACCCAAATAATGTCTACCTATTCCTGTCGGCCTACTCCCCTCACCTTTGCTCAGAATCTTACGCAATACTTTGGTGGAGCTAAGATTTATATTAAAAGGGAGGATCTCAATCACACCGGAGCCCACAAGGCCAATAACGTAATGGGTCAGGGACTCTTGGTCAAAAGAATGGGAAAGCCCAGGGTTATTGCCGAGACCGGGGCAGGTCAGCATGGAGTGGCTACGGCTACGATGGCGGCTAAGTTTGGCTTTGAATGCACTATTTATATGGGCGAAGTCGATACTGAGAGGCAAAGCCCCAATGTCTTCTGGATGGAACAATTAGGGGCTAAAGTGGTTCCGGTGAGAGATGGCACTCGTATCTTAAAGGATGCCATTAATGAATCCCTTCGTGACTGGGTGACTAACATGGACACTACTCACTATGTCCTGGGAACCGCCTGTGGGCCTCATCCCTTCCCGAGTATGGTGGCTTACTTTCAGTCTATTATTGGGCAAGAGGCGCGAGAGCAAATACTAAAAATCGAAGGACGACTTCCTGATATGGTCTGCGCCTGTGTCGGGGGAGGCTCTAATGCCCTGGGTATCTTTCAAGGTTTTTTGGAAGATGAAACAGTGGAATTAATAGGAGTAGAAGCCGGAGGTTATGGAATTGAAACCGGAAAGCATGCGGCTCGATTGACCGGCGATTTGGGTAGACCAGGCGTGGCCCAGGGTTATAAGACTTACTTCCTTCAAAATGAAGAAGGGCAAATGATAGAAACCCATTCAGTAGCGGCGGGCCTGGATTATATCGGCGTAAGTCCTATCTTAGCCGACCTTCACCAAAGAAAACGGGTGAAGTTCACTTATGCCACTGACCAAGAAGTAGTGGAGGCGCTCAAACTGGCTATGAAGAAAGAGGGTATTATTCCGGCCCTTGAATCGGCCCACGCTTTTGTCGAAGCCTTTAAGCAGGCGCCGGAGATGAGAAAAGACCAAATCATTATTATCAATCAGTCGGGCCGGGGAGATAAAGATATCTTTACCGTGGCGGATGCCTTAAAGGATAAAATGTGGCAGGAGTTTATCAAGCGTAAGGCAGAGACTTATAAGTAAACAGGGAGATGCTCGACCGCTACCAGGTGGAACGACCGCGCATCATCAGGCGACCGAAGGGAAGAGTGGCACACGGGCGGCCTAAGCCGGATTGCGGAGCGAGTACAACCGAAGAGCCTGGTGCGGGAAAACTGCACGCCGGGATCTGTGGAGGGGGTCAGGCAACTGACGGCTCTACCGCGATGGCGGGGCTCACGAGTGCGTAAAAAAGAGGTAAGATGTGAGTCACGTATTGACGATTTCTGATACACTCTACACACAACTTGAAACTACAGTACGGATGCGCGGATTAATGAGCATTGAACAACTACTTGAGGTGTGGCAATCGAAGGAAAACGAAATACGCCAACGTCAAGAAACTGTCCGTCGCATTGACGCTCTACGTGAACGGCTTTTTGCCACTTATGGCGAGATGCCTGATAGTGCCGCATTAATCCGCGCGGACCGAGAGCGGTGAGATGGATAGAATTGTCGTAGACAGCAGTGTGGTTGTTAAGTGGTTTGTCGTTGAACCGTACTCGACTGAGGCGCATCGAATCCTGGACGACTATAAGGCGAGGACGTTGACCTTGTTTGCGCCCGATTTACTGAACGCCGAGGTAGGCAATGTGGTTTGGAAGAAACATCGGTTTCAGGGATTGGCAGCTGAAGATGCCCACCAGATCATAGCCGAGTTTCGGAAGTTGAAGTTTGCATAGGTTTCAACCGCCGACCTACTGGATGAGGCGTACCGTTTGGCAGTGGCGCACCAACGGACTGTGTACGATGCGATGTGTATGGCGATGAGTGTACATGAACGATGTCCGTATGTTACGGCAGATGAAAGACTATACAACGCCATTTGTGAATCATTTACCAACATAATGTGGGTGGCAGACTGGCTGCAGTCACCAGATGACCGTGCCTAACCATGTCAAATGCTCTGAACACGTACGGTGACTATGCCCGGCTGATTTTCTTTCTGCTGGCAAACCGGGCGACCATCGAGAGCCACACGGTAGCGGTATACACCACCAGCCAGACCATTGGGATCACGCGGGGGTGCTGGTGATTCAGGGGTGTCTTGCTAGCGGGAGCGCGGATGGGCGCGGCTCACGCTGGCCGTTAGTGCGTCGGACTACCCAGCTCGAGGCTGGTAAAGAATCCAGCATCCAGCATCGAGGATTGTTTGGTGGCGGCGGGAGGCCGCGCGATGAATCTTACTGAATATTTGACCCAAATGAAGCAGAGAAAGAAGATCGGGCTTATGACTCATTTGATCTGTGGCTATCCTTCCTTGGAGGTAAACTACCAGACGGTTGCCACTATGGTGGAAGCCGGCGTGGATTTGATGGAACTACAGATACCTTTCAGTGAGCCTATTGCCGATGGCCCCACTATGGTTAAAGCTAACCAGACCGCCCTGGACCAGGGAACTACGGTGAAGAATTGTCTGGATATGATGAGGGAGGTTACTCAAAAATACCCCATTCCTTTTCTCTTTATGACTTATTATAATATCCCCTTGCAACAAGGCCTCTTGAATTTTTGCCGACAAGTAAAGGAAGCCGGCGGAAGCGGCCTGATCGTGCCTGATCTGCCGCCTGAAGAAGCAGAAGAACTTATCGCGGCGTGCAAAGAATATCGGATATCTCTGATCCTTCTTATGTCTCCGACCTCGTCAGACCAGAGGCTGGAAATGATCTCCCGAATGGCCGATGGCTTTATCTACTGTGTGGCCAGAAAAGGAGTAACCGGAGCTGAGACTGATTTTTCTGCTAAAGTTGAGATATTTTTAAGACGTTGCCGGGAAAAGACATCCCTTCCTCTGGCCCTGGGCTTTGGTGTTTCATCAAAAGAAGACATCGACTTTTTGACAGGGAAGGCAGATATAGCTGTGATTGGCACCCTTATGATCAGACTTCTGGAGAAAAAGGGGCTGCAGGGAGTAAGGGATTTTCTAATAACTAGCCAATAGGCAAGAGCCAAGAGCCAATAGGCATTGCCTCTTGGCTCTTGGCTAAAAGCTAATGGCTATTGGCTATTGGCTAATTAGGGAGGTGAAAAAGATGGTTGAAGAATCGAAAGAAAAAGAGATGAAATCATCCCCTGAGATGAGTCTGCCCCCTCTACTAAGGGGGGACCAAAAAGATAGAATCGAAACACAAGCTCGGCCAGAATTAAAACCGTCTCTATTTATTGAGGAGCCGTCTGAAAAAAGTAAATGGCCTCTTATCTTAACCGTGCTTTTTGTTTTGGTGGGAGGGATTGTGGGGGGGTGGTTTATAGTGGACGCTTTTTTCTCGGCGCCCCCTTTGTCTGCCACGTCTCTAACAGTAATTTCATCTCCAGACCAGGCTGAAGTCTATGTGAATGATCAACTGCGGGGCAAAACTCCTTTAGCTGTTTCGGGTATTTCTCCGGGTAATTACCTTGTCAAGATTGTCAAGGAAGGATATGCAGACTGGGAAAGCGGCTTAATCAAGATCATCCCAAATGAACGCAAGGTCGTTCAGGCTGAACTTAAAGAAGCAGAAGAGAAAGAGGGGATAGAAGTCATTAAGGAAGAAATTGCTAAGATACTGAAAGAAAGCGCGGTGGAGGAGCCGCCTTCCTCTGATGAAAAAGATTTATCATCTCGCTATACGGTTCCGGAGGAGATCATTACTCCTCCGGCGAAAATAATCGAAGAATCAGAACCTGCGCTAATACCCCCATCACCTAAAAAAGAGCCGGTTGCCTTACCCAAAGAAGAAAAATTACCCAAGACCCCCAAAGAAGAGAAAAAAGAGGCTGAAAAGACAATTAAGACAGCAGAACCCGAAACCTTGGAACCGAAAACACCTGCCCCACCAGTAAAACCTTCACCTGAACCAAAACTGGAGCCGGCTAAAATAGAGATCGATTCTGAACCACAAGGAGCCAAAGTTTATCTTAAAGACGAATATCAAGGAAAGACCCCTTTAACTATTACCGGCAGGCTTAGTTGGCAGCCATACATGTTAAAAATAACTTACCCGGGTTATAGTGATAAGGAGTTGATTGTCTCAGTCGGTCCTGGTCAAAATTATCGAACCAGGGTTGCCCTGGAGAGGTGGGGCGGATTCCTTAACCTCACTTCTATTCCCCTTAAAGTAAAGGTCTATCTGGACGGTCGGCTGGTGGGTGAAACACCGATTGAAAACCTGGGTATTACCGAGGGTGAACATACCCTTAAGGGCGCTAAGGAAGGTTATCCTTCTCAGGAAATGAAAATTACCCTTGAGAAGGGTGAGACCAGGTATATTAATTTTGTCTTGACAAAGAAGGAGGATATTCAGTAATCGAGGATCGAGCAACGAGCATCGAGCAACGAGCATCGCGGCGGAAGATTGTGCTATGAATATAGTTTCTAAATATATTAGGCATCTATTTGTCCTTATTTTGATCCTGGGATCGACCTCTCAGGGTGAGGCAAAAAAGGGAGAGGGTGGAGAGCTTGGGACGCCTTTCAAAATGGGCATGGGGGCCCGGGCCACAGGAATGGGACGAGCCTTCGTGGCTCTGGCTGATGACGCTTCAGCGGTCTATTGGAATCCGTGCGGCCTGGTTTATCTGGATGCTTGTGAGGTAAATTTCTCATATTTCCAACCGCACAATTTAATTGACGGACTCAGTTATTATACGGTTAGTGGCGGCGTTCCCTTATCTATCCCTCCTGGCGCATTGGGAATGGGGATCGCTTACCTTAATAATGATCTGACAAGGTCCAAAGGGAGCCAAGAAATAGGCGATTTCAATTCCAAACAACAAATGATCTTCCTTGCCTATGGTTACCGGCCTAATGAAATAATATCTATGGGCGCTACTCTAAAAAAGGTCGACTACCATTTTGATAAATACGAAGACGAGGGCTACGGAGCTGACCTGGGATTTTCTTTCTCCCCCAAAGAAGGAATAAGATGGGCTATACTCCTGCAGGACTTATGGGGAGCTAAAATAAGGCTGATTGAAACCGAGGAGAAATTTCCTCTTCGCCTTAGAATGGGGTTAAGTTATAGCTGGGATAAGCTTACCTTTACCATTAACCAAATGACTCTTAGTTTAGGGGCGGATTACCAGGTAGAGGATAAACTCTTCGATTGGGAGGCTGGAATAGAAGGCAGAATTTTAGAAACAGTATTCTTAAGAGTTGGTTACTACGAACCGGCCGAGGAGATTAGTTTGGGCGCGGGCTTTATTGTTTCAGGGCTGCGTCTGGATTACAGTCTGGGACTGCATCCTGATCTGGAGGCAAGCCACCGGTTGTCTTTGACTCGTAAGTTTGGCGTAAGGGAATAATTAGGCTGAAGACTGAAGGCTGACGTCCAATCATCTGCTCTCCGCATTTATTCCTAAAAGCCTTCAGCCTAAACACCTGAGTAGTTATGGATAATTGATTATGGCCTGGTTTAGAAGACCCAAGTACAGCACGATAAGTCCTGAGAGCCGGAGAAGAGATATCCCGGATGGATTGTGGGTAAAGTGTGAGTCATGTGGAGACCTGATCTATCGTAAAGATTGGGAAGCAGCTTTAAAGGTTTGCCATAATTGTAATTACTATTTCAGGCTTAGCGCCGCTGAGAGATTGGATCTTGTTTTGGATAGTAGTAGTTTCAAGGAATATGATGCTAATCTTGCGCCTGTTGATTTTCTTGACTTTACAGATTCCATCCCTTATAAAGACCGCCTGAAAAAGGCCCGCGAAAATTCAGGCCTTACGGACGCCTGCCTTACCGGGGAAGGCAAACTAAGGGGGCACTCAGTGGCTATTGGGGTGCTTGATTTTTCTTTTATGGGTGGAAGTATGGGCTCCATTGTGGGAGAGAAGATAACCAGACTTATCGAGCAAGCTCAGAAAAAACATTTACCGCTCATTATTATCTCGGCTTCAGGTGGAGCCAGGATGCAAGAGGGGGTTGTTTCCCTGATGCAGATGGCCAAAACAGCCGCTGCTATCTCTTGCTTCAGCCGGGCAGGCGGACTTTATCTGTCCGTTCTGACTGATCCGGCCACCGGGGGGGTGATGGCCAGTTTTGCCTCGCTGGGTGATATTATTATCGCGGAGGAGCAAGCCTTAATTGGTTTTGCCGGACCAAGAGTGATTGAGCAAACAATAAGACAAAAATTACCAGGAGGATTTCAGAAAGCAGATTTTCTCCTGGAACACGGTTTGATTGATATGGTGGTGAAGCGAAGTGAGCTTAAGGAGCGATTGGGCGAATTGCTGGAGATGCTGACTTAGAGCCTATCCCAAAACCTCCGCTTACCAATTTTCCCCTTTGTGTCTTCGTGCCTTGCTATTCCTCAGAAATCTTGGCAGAAGATAGATGACTAATGGACTATAAGGCGGCGGTAGACTTTATTGAGTCGCGGCAATTATTCGGCATTCAACTGGGACTATCTAATATCAGTGAGCTGCTGAGCCGATTAGGGCATCCGGAGAGGTCACTGCGGGCCGTTCACATTGCCGGAACAAACGGAAAAGGCTCGGTGGCCGCTTACCTTGGGGCGGTTCTTTCCGAGGCAGGATGTAAGGTTGGTGTTTACACCTCGCCTCATCTGATTGAGATAAGAGAGCGGATGACTATCAGGGGCGAACCTATCTCTGAAGAGAGGTTTTGTCAACTGATGGATCATATTAAACCGGTTATTGAGGGCATGTCTAATGAACCGACCTACTTTGAAGTGGGGACAGCCCTCGTTTTCCTCTATTTTGCCCAGGAAAAAGTTGACCTGGCCGTAGTGGAAGTAGGACTCGGAGGAAGACTTGATGCGACCAATGTAATTAATCCTGACGTCTCTATTATTACTAACGTCGATCTTGATCATACCGATCGGTTGGGTTCTTCGATATCTGAAATTGCTTACGAAAAGGGAGGGATTGTTAAGCCGGGGGTTCCTGTTCTTACGGCAGAGGAGAAGGTTGAAGTCATCAATATTCTGGAGGAGATGACCTCAGAAAAAGGCGTTCCACTTTATCGGGTGGGCCAGGAAATACTCTATCAGATCAAAGAGGCTTCCTGGTCTGGAACTAAATTTTATCTGAAAGGACTGCGTAAAGATTATTTTGATCTCTTTATTCCCCTCGCCGGAGAATATCAAGTCAAGAATGCGGCTCTGGCGGTGGGCGCTTATGAGTTGTTGGGATTCCCTCTCCATCACCTTAAAAAGGGATTATTAGGGACAAGGTGGCCTGGCCGCCTTCAGGTGGTCTCCCGCAACCCGTTTATCGTTCTGGATGGAGCGCATAACCCGTCTGCAGCCAGGGAATTGAGACATAATTTAAAAAAACTCTTTTTGTTTGATCGGCTCGTCATAATCTTAGGAATCTTAGGTGACAAGGATATTGAAGGGATTATAAGAGAACTAATCCGGCTTTCTCCAGATACAATCTTGCTGGTTAAACCGGCCTGTGATCGGGCTATTCCTACCACGGAAATAGCCAGGGTCGTAGAAAGGTATACCGACCATTTTGAATTGGTCGGCCAAATGGACCAGGCTCTAAAAGCCGCCTGTCAGATGGCTGGAGATAAAGGTCTCATTTGCGTTACAGGTTCCCTTTATACGGTAGCAGAGGCCTATCGATGGTGGATAGCGGATGTAGCCAATAGCCAATAGGCGATAGGCGATAGTCTCTTTAGTCCTTTTGGTCCCTTTAGTCCTTTTGGTCCCTTTGGTCCCTTTAGTCCTTTTGGTCCCTTTAGTCCCTTTGGTCCCTTTGGTCCCTTTAGTCCTTTTGGTCCCTTCGTGAATAAGAAAGGAGGTATCATATAACGTGGAGAAGGAAAATGATATACCGGAAGAAAAACAAAAAGAAAGACCTACTTCTAAGAAGGTTATAAGAAAAGGTGTCAAGGATAAGACAAAGACTCATTGGGAGACGAGGCTGTTTCCAACTCCGGTTCCTGCCTGGAAAAGGATGATGCCCTATGGAATAGTCCTTTTGGTGGTCCTGGTGATAGGGTATATATTTCTCTCCCGACATCTAACTCCATCGGTGGGAAGGGGTTCCCTTCTTATTACTTCTAACCCTACCAATGCTATTGTCTATCTTGATGAGCAAGATTTTGGCCAAACTCCATTAGAGATAGGAGATATTCCGGTATCTGAATATAGCCTGCGGATTGTCAAGGCAGGATACACGAGTTACCAGGAAAAGATAACTATTCCCCGGGATGGACAAAAGAGGGTAAAGGCTGAACTCCTGGAAAGTCTTGGTTCTCCTATGGTGGCTGAAGCCGAAGTTATTGTCCCTCCCGAAGCTGAACTACCGGTTCCACCGATTAAACCAACCTTAGAAGAGATAACGGGCGGGGGAATTAGCATCAGTTCCACTCCTTCGGGGGCGACTGTTTTTATAGATAATAAGCTTCAAAGGGAGACAACCCCTCTTGAAGTAGCTAATTTAGAGCCAGGACGGCACCTGGTTAAATTGATCAACCAAGGCTACAAAAATTGGGAAGATGAGGTGATAGTTGAGAATGAAGTTATTTCTAACCTTGAAGTTAAATTGTCTCCTCTGTCCGGTGGTATAAAAATAACCTCTCTGCCTACCAAGGCAGAAGTCTATCTGAATGAGGAATATAAAGGCAAGACACCTTTGACCATCAAAGATGTCAGGGGAAGAGAGGCTTATATGGTTCGGGTTTCAGCTCCTGACTATCGGGATTGGGAATCTAACGTCACTGTTGAGCCTGGTCAGACGGTCGACCTGAAGGCAAATCTGGAGCGAATGGCGACCGGGGCGCTTCTAATTGCTTCCAATCCTAAAGAAGCTAAGGTATATGTAGATGGAGAACTTATAGGGCGGACACCTCTGGTCGGAGTTAAGCTGGAAATAGGCGAGAGGCAAGTAAGGATTGTTAAAAGCGGATATGCCCCTGTAACAAGAACGGTCAAGGTCATGAAGGAGAACAATCCTCTCCTTAATTTCAACCTTGAGGAGGCCAAAGAGGCCAAAGAAGAGGAGGTAGTTGACAAACCGGCCTCCATCTTTATTACCTCTGAACCTCCAGGAGCTGGGATTTATATTGACGGCATTTCCATAGAGGGAGAAACCCCGCTTGGTATTCCTAAAATTGAACCGGGGGAGCATCGGATTAAGGTAAGTAAGGTCGGGTATTTACCAGATGAAAAGGTAGTCACCGTTCATCGGGGAGAGTCGGCAGCCTCCAATTTTATCCTCAAAGAGGAGAAGAAGAAGGAAAAAGAAAAAGCGGCAATAGTGGCCGGACATATCATTATTGTCACTGATCCACCAACTTGTAAGCTCTATCTGGATGGTAAGTATCAAGGAACAACTCCTATGACTATCAGCGGTCGCCGTGGATGGGAGCCTTATGAAATTAAATTAACCGCTGAAGGATATACCGATTGGTTTTCCAGGGTCTTTGTCGGTCCTGGCCAGACATTCCCTCTCAAGGCTAAGCTGGAGAAAATAAAGAAGTAACTACTCAGGCAGATAGGCTGAAGACTGAAGGCTTTTAGGCTGAAGGCTGAAGGCTTTTAGGGACAGCCTTCAGCCTTCAGCCTAAGTTACATCCACATTTCATAGAGAGGGATAAAAATTAAGAGAAGAAAGATTATCCCCATGCCTGTGCCGTTCAGGAAGAATAGATAAACAAAGGCCGGATGCCATTTGATCAGCCACCAGGAAGCGATGTCTAAAAGAATCAGAACAAAAGGTAATGAGCCTAACCATATCTTGATAGAATTTTTAGTAGAACTGAGGCAGATGATAAGTCCCAGAAAAAGAAAGAGGAAAGAATGGCCCAGTATATGGGTGTGTCCCCCCCTGATTAGAGAAATGAACGACTTGCCGCGCTCTGGAATGGCCTGCGTTAAGACCTCCTCATATTTTGTTAAGGGAAGAGAAGAAGCCATTCCTCCTGCCTTATGACACTTCAGACATACCGCCTTGAGGATTTTTCTTATTCCTTGATATTCTTTCATACTGGCTCCCGCTTTTATCCAACCGAGGACTTTTTCTCTCTCTTTTCCCTTCAATTGTCCGGGATGGTCTGAAGACATAATGGCCGCTCGTAAAGGAGAGGTCGTCGGATCGCCGCGGTAAGTAATAAGTACATCTTTGACTGACAGGCCGGGTTCTCTATCAGCCAGGTGGTAAGAGAGATAGAGGTAAATGACAGATAGCCCATATCCGACCATGACGGTGATTAGAAAGGAAGTGATTAATACCTTAAGGCTGGTGGGTAAATGAGCCAAAGATAGTTTCGAGTTTTGAGTTTCGAGTTCCAAGTGGCGTACCTTCTCAAGGATAGTAGGTAGTAGTAGGTAGTCATTAGTCGTAATCGTTCAGGTATAGCTGCACGGATTAGCACGGATAAATAACACAGGACAGAAGGCGGAAGTGTAGGGACAGGGCTTGTCCCTGTCCGTGCTTGTCCATGTCCGTTCCGTAGACGGACAACCACAAGGG
>JBFMHI010000030.1 GCA_040753085.1 bacterium
CCGCTGGCCTCAGCCGGTGGACCTTATTTTGGCGGCCTTGGTGATACCATTACTTTTTCCGGAACAGCGGTTGATTCCAGCCCGCTGGATACCTTTACCTACGATTGGGATTTGAATAACGACGGAACTTACGAGACCCTGAATACCCAGAACCCATCGGCTGCCTGGGATGTGGCGGGAACCTACGCCGTCACCCTGAAAGTAACCGACGACGATGGCGGGGTAGATACGGATACTACGGAGGTAGTTATTAACGACAGTATCCCACCGGTAGTAACCATCATCTCACCTAACAATGGCAATGACACCACGACCACTCAGCCGCAGGCGACCATTTCCGGCTCGGCCTCAGACACGGGAACTGGGGTAGTTACTGTCTCGATCAATAGCGGGGATACCAATGACGGGGATACGGCCAACTTTAGTTTCCTGGTGACCCTTAACCCTGATACCAACACCTTTATTGTTACCGCCTATGATGAGGCCGGTAATACGGGAACCGATACCATTACTATTTACTATCCTCCCTGTCCTTCGCCGGTGGCTGATTTTACGGCCAGCGATACCACTGGTTGTGCCCCTCTGAAGGTCGATTTCAGCGACTCATCCAGCGGCGAGGCGCTTTCCTGGTTATGGGATTTCGGAGACGGGGTAACAAGCTCAGATTCGAATCCGGCTCATATCTACACCGATTCCGGCGCCTACGCGGTCTCCCTGACTGTCTCAGACACCTGCAGTTCCGACACAAAAACAGACTACATTGCGGTTAACTGTTGTTCCATAGTGGCCGCCGATTTCTCCGGCACACCTACTACAGGCTGCGTTCCTCTGTCGGTCAACTTCAGCGACTCATCCACCGGACCTGCCCTCTCCTGGTTATGGGATTTCGGAGACGGGGACACCAGCACCGTTCAGAATCCGTCGCATACCTACACCGACTCCGGCACCTACACCGTCTCTCTGACTGTCTCAGACACCTGTGGTTCCAACACCAAGACAGACTATATTACGGTCAACTGCTGTTCTACGGTGACCGCCGATTTCTCTGGCAGGCCGACTACGGGCTGCGTTCCTCTGTCGGTCAACTTCAGCGATTCTTCCAGCGGCAATGCGCTTTCCTGGTTATGGGATTTCGGAGACGGGGACACCAGCACCGCACAACACCCCTCGCATGTTTATCCCAACACCGGCACTTACACGGTTTCTCTGACTGTCTCAGCCGCCTGCGGTTCCGACACCAAGACAGACTACATTACAGTCAACTGTTGTTCCACGGTGACCGCCGATTTCTCCGGCACACCGATGACAGGCTGCGTTCCTCTGTCGGTCAACTTCAGCGACTCATCCACCGGCCCCGCCCTCTCCTGGTTATGGGATTTCGGAGACGGAGACACCAGCACCGTTCAGAATCCGTCGCATATCTACACCGACTCGGGCGCTTACACGGTCTCCCTGATCGTGACCGGCCAATGCGAGAGTAATTCCAAGATAGTCAGGACGGCCTACATTACCGTTGATCCCTGTCGGCTGGACGTCCGCATAAATGAAGTCGCCTTCAAAGAGGCCAACGACTGGATCGAATTTCATATCGGAGGGACATACCTGGGTGGATTGAGGGTCTACAAAGGAACAACCCTGGTCAAGGAATTTCCGGACATTAACGCCGAGGCTGGTGGCTATGTAGTTTTACACTTTGACGGCGATCCGTCTAATGACGAGAATGATACCACCGGCCAGGGGGCTAATGGCTATTGGGACATCTACAGCAGCAATTCAGGGCTGACAGGAACGGACGATATAGTCAGACTTCAGATGCCGGGAACATCCTCAATTTCCCCCACTAACACCCTCGATGCGGTCATCTGGTCGAACAACGATGGCCGCTTTACCGGAAGCAAGTCAGTAGCCAACGAACTGGTAGCGGCCGGACTCTGGGAGGCCGGATATGATTTTGAGGCGGGAGATTCTGGGGCGGTCATAGACAGTGATGATTTAACGGCCGGCTCCTCCCTGGGACGAGATGTATTCTCAACTGACGATAACTCAAGGGTAGACTGGTCTATCTTGCCCCAAGCAGAGGGCGGAACAAATTGTTCTCTCCCTGCATCTCGTTTTGCAGCCGTCAATACCAGCGGCTGCGCTCCCTTGAGCGTCTGTTTCCACGACTCCTCGATTGGCCATAGCACGGGCTGGAGTTGGGACATTAATGGCGATGGTATTCCCGATACCACTATTCAGAACCCATGCTATATCTACGATACGCCTGGGAGCTATTCTGTCAGCCTGACCGTGAGTGGGGTATGCGGTTCTGATTCTGAAACCAAAGTGGACTATATCCAGGTCATCTCTGCCAGGATAGTGGCCGACTTCAGCGTTACATACACCGTTGGGTGGGCGCCTCTGACCGTTTGTTTCAGCGACACATCTACCGGTGACATTACGAACCGGGATTGGGACCTGGACGGTGATGGGATTTCAGATACCGCTGTCCCGAATCCCTGCCATACCTACGATGCCGGGAGTTACCCTGTCAGGCTGGCCGTGAGGGGGGAGTGTGGTCAAGACAGCCGTCAGGTGTCTATTACCGTCCTGGATGACTTTCGGATAGAGTCGGAAGATGGCCAGGCCATAGGCGAGCTTTCCCTGAATTTGGGAGACACTATGGCGGTGTATGCCAGGGGTTACGGGGGTGATTCAGTAATAGGACCGCTTTCGGTTACCTGGGAAGTTACCGGAGAGGTGGGTAACGTTAGCCCCACTCAGGGTGAGATGACCACCTTTAAGGCCGAGCATGCCGGGACAGGCAGGATCAAAGCCCACTTTGAAGGCCAGGAGAGGATCAGCAGAGAAATAACCGTTAGAATCTCATCAGGGATAATTATCCTTGAGCCTGACGGTGTGGAGGACGAGATTGACGATGTCTTTACTATTACCTGGGCAGCCGGTGATATGGATGATGATGCCTTCATCAGCCTTTACTATGATACGGATGATACCGGCTATAATGGCGCCGAGATAATCACCGGGTTAAGCCAAAATGACGACCTGGATTCATATCAATGGGATGTATCCTCTCTTGAGGAAGGAGATTATTATGTTTATGCCCTGATAACCGATGAGAAGGCTAGTGGCTCAGATTACAGTGCCGGTCCGGTGACAGTAAGACACCCGTCGAAGAACTGGGAGACATACAACTATCCCAACCCCTTCAATCCGGTTGATGGGGAGATGATTTACCCTGAGGATGGCGGAGAACCCACTGATGGCACCATCATCAAGTATACCCTGCCTGAGGATATAGACGACGAGGTGATTGTCCACATCTACACCACGGCCGGTAAATTAGTCAAGAGATTCGAGTTTAGTTCCAGCGAATACCGCAGCAAAGGGGAGCGCTATATTGCCTGGGATGGTCAAAACGATGATGGCCACATGGTAGCCAGCGGTATTTACATTTATTACATCGAGGCCGGCCGCTGGAAGGGCACTCACAAGATGGCGGTGGTAAAATAATCGGACCTTATTCCTCGTTTGGGCCACTCATAAGTTTCGAGTTTCGGGTTGGGGACATCCGCTTAATTCTATCGTACCTACAACTTTTTGTTAATAACTACTATAGGCTCTAAGTGATATGCCCTGTTGACTGAGGATCAAAGGCATCCCGCAGGCCATCGCCCAGGAAGTTAAAGGCCATAATGGCTAAAAAGATGAGAACCCCGGGCGTCAGAATCCAGGGATGATTGACCATTTCAGAAAGGCTCATGGCCCGCACCAGCATATTCCCCCAACTGGCCTGAGGTTCATTTATTCCCAGACCTAAGAGAGAAAGTCCTGATTCCCCCAAGATATAACCGGGAATACTCAGGGTAGCGGAAATAATAGCATAAGAAAAGGTGTTGGGCAAGGCATGCCGAATAATGATAAGCAAACTGCTGACACCTTGCGCCTTAGCCGCCATGATATATTCTCTTTCCCTTATGGAAAGGACATAGCCCCGAATGACCCTGGCCAAACCGGGCCAGGCCAGAAAACTTAGGATAGTAATAATCATTAAATAGACCTGCGTAGATGAAAGGTCTAAAGGAAAAGCCGCCCTTAAAGAAAGCATTAGATAAAAAGAAGGGAAAGACATCAATAATTCCACTAATCTCATCAGGGCTGTGTCTATCCAGCCTCCAAAATAGCCGGATATTCCCCCCACGATCATCCCAATAAAGAAGGTAATCCCTATTCCGATTAATCCGACCGAAAGAGAGATCCTTCCCCCGTAAAGAAGCCTGGAAAAAATATCCCGGCCATTCCAGTCACTGCCTAAAAGGTAGAGCATCGCCGGTTGGTCAACCCCAAAGAGATGGAGCCGGGTCGTAAAAAGCCCCCAAAATAGATACGGTTCTCCCTGGTGAAAGAACTTAAGGTGGTATTTTTTTTCAAGGATGGGCGTATAGTGCTTTTCATAATCTGGCCCGATAGTTAGCTTATAGTCGTAAATGAAAGGCCGGCAAAGCTTCCCTTTTTCATCAAAGATATGAACCGGGGTTGGAGGATGATAGGATTTTTTCCTCGATTCATATTCTAAGGGGTAGGGTGATAAAAACCCGGCCCATACGGCAGAAAAATAGAGGCCAATAAGGATAACGGCCCCGGCCATGCCTAACCGATGTCGTCTGAGCCTGGAAAGACTCAACATGAAAGGCGATTTGCTTTTCATTGGCTATATATTCTCTTATAGGCGTTATAACTCTCGACTATCTTTTCCACATACCGTTCTGTCTCAGGGAAGGTAATATTGAACATAAACTCATCTACATCCGTGGAGCTGGTCTGCCAACGGCTGACATTTCCTGACCCACCATTATAGGCGGCTAAGGCATAAACTAAATTATTATTATATGCCTGGAGCAAGTGAGCCAGATAAAAACACCCCATTTGAATATTTCTCTCCGGTTCGTAGATTTGTTCATTACGAAAGGATTCAAAACCGAGCTCTTTAGCGATCCACTGGCCTGTGCTGGGTATGATCTGCATCAGTCCCTGGGCATTGGCCCAGGAGGTGCTTCCCGTGCCAAAACGGCTTTCCTCCCGAATAACCGCGTAAACCAGAAGGGGATCAAGATCGTATTTATGGGAAAATCCTTCCACCCACTTATCATAATACTTGGGATAGAGCAAATATTTCAACCTTTCCGGCCGATAAGCTGACTCAGAGGCAATAGCTTCGGCATTGGCAATAGCCCGGCTATAAGCCCCCTGTTCCTGGTAGATAAGGGCAATAGGCAAGAGAAGGGAATAGGCCAGTTGAGGGAGCCTTTTCCTTAGGCCCCGGAGTTGCTCCAGGGCTTCTTGATACCGTTCTATTTCCAGGAAGGTCATAGTGCGTTTTAAATAGTCTAAATTAGGGCCAGGATTTATTTCCACCTTAGGTAAATCTAAGGCGATCTCTATGCCAGAATGAGGCATCTTGGGCTTAATTGGGGCAGATTTTGACTCTGTCTCGCTTTCCCGAGCCAGGATTTTTTCCAGACGCAGCCTGGCCCTCTGAGCGTAAAAACTGTCAGCAGAATGATGGATAAGGGCCTGATAAGTCAAAACAGCCTCCTGGTAATTGTTTAATTTTTCCTGGTCCCTTCCTATCCAAAACTGGGCCTGGGGAACAAATTGACTGTCAGGATACCCCTTGACCAGTTTGCGGAAGGTCTCAATCATAAGAGTAAACTTGCCCTGCTTGAGATAGATTTGGGCCAAATTCTTTAAGGTCCTGGTGGTCATATCTCCTTTGGGGTAATCCTTGATCACTTTCTGATAAGCAGTTATGGCGACTGAGGCATCACCCAGCTCTTCACAGCATATTCCCATTCGATAATAGGCATCATCAGCCAAGTTACTCTGGGGAAACCTTTCCCCAAAGACTCTGTATTTTTCGATGGCCACGCGGTAGGTGCCCATCCGTTCATAATCACGGGCCGCCTCATAGTAAGCTTCTTTCAGCTTTGGCCCCTTTGGATACCTGGTGACTAATTCGTGATATTCAGAAATAGCCAGGGCATATTTCTTTGTTTTGGAATAGCACTGCCCCAGGTAATATCTGGCTTTGGGTGAGAGATACTTGCCGTAGGGATAACGTTTAATAAATTGTTTCAGATATTCGATCGCCTTTGGATAATCCTGGTGCTCATAATAAGCCAGGGCCACTTTATACCTATCTTCATCTGTTATTTGAACCCCACCCTGTCTCAAGGCCTCTATCCTTTTGGCCGCTTCGAGGCCGAAATAGCTTTTTGATTCTATCCGGCGATAGTTTTCCAGAGTCTCTTGGACCGCCTTCAGTCTTTCATAATTTCGGCCAATCAAGTAGTAAATTTCATCCCGGCTCCTTTCTGCCGGGACATCCTTAAGGACAGATTTATACTGTTCGATAGCCTCTCTTAGCCGGCCTAAATCAGCCAGGCACCTGGCAATTTCAAATCCGGCTGAAGGTGCCCTGAGACTCTCAGGATAGTCGGTTATGAGTCTCTGGTATTCCTGAACAGCCTGTTGATAATTCCCGGCCTGAGCATAACATTCAGCCAGATAGTACCGGGCATAATCTGCCAGGAGGGGATCAGTCTCAATCGCCCCTTCATATTCCTTAATCGCCTTGGCATAGATTTTCAAATCCTGATAGTGATGCCCCATGAGGTAATGAACGGCGCCGCTTCGAGGGGCAGCATAGGCAGGGATAGTAAGCCGGATTAAGATTAAAACTAGGATTAAAGTTTTGAGTTTCAAGTTTTGAGTCCCAAGTCTTGGATTCATTTGGATTTTTTCCCTTCCCTCAGGCAATAACCAATAGCCAATAGGCAATAGGGAAGAATGCCCTAATGGCTATTGCCTACTGGCTATTGGCTTTGTGCCTTACTGGCTGAATAGTTACACAAATTGATAAATTGATTATAATCTACCCAAATGGGTAAGTCAAGAAAAAAGTAAGGAATCTTGATTTTACTCGGCGCTCTCGGCGTCCCTGCGGTAAGATGGCTTAACCGATGAACATCACCGAATTTTTGAGGCGATTGCCCGAAACAAAAAGAATGCTTGACAATTAGATAAGATTGTGATAATATTATAACCTTTGATCTTGAATTTGTAGCTACTCAGCCACCAAGACACTAAGGCGCGAAGAAGGGGCGGAGTAGTTACCGTTAAACAGGAGGTTACCGTGGGAAAACTTCGAATCTTGGCTATAGTTATTGATGTTCTGTTAGTCAATCTGGCGCTCATAGGGGCTATTTCCTCAACCGGGGATTGGGAGGGGTATTTTAAATTAGCCCCCTATCTGAGTGTCATCTCGGCCGGGTTGTTTCTTTTCTTCCGGCTTTATGAAGGCAGGCCTTTTTCAGGGATTAATCTCTTTTTCCGAACCGGTAAGGCCGTAATAGCCGCTTGGTTTCTCCTTATGGTGGTGGCCTTTTTAAAGCGGACCTACTTTTATCCTTCCATTTTTCTCATTTCCAGCATCTTAGGCATTATCTTCATCTTTTGCTGGCGGCTTTGTTTTGAAATCCTTAAACAGCGCTACCGAAGGAACTGCCGCATCTTGATCGTGGGGGCAGGTAAGGCCGGAACGAGGCTGGCTCGCCAGATCCAGAAACATCCGGAAAAGGGTTATACGGTAGTCGGATTCATCGATGATGACCTCAAAAAGAAGGGTGAAATCATTTGCGGGGTGGAAGTCCTGGGGGGAGAAGAGGTCCTGAACGAGCCGGCCCAACAGAGAGAAGTTGAGGAGATTATCATTGCTATTCCTTCAGCCTCAAAGAACCGGCTTCTTGACTTTATCCTTAAGAGTGAGGAGATGGGTATCCAATATGCCATTGTGCCCAGTTTGTATGAAATTATAACCAGTAGCGGCGTCGCCGAAGAAATTGGGGATTTCCCGATACTTGATCTCTTTGGAGAGCCAATCAGTCCGGAGCAGAGGTTGGTTAAAAGGACGCTTGATATTGTCTTTTCCGTGGCCGCCTTGATAATTCTGACCATCCCCATGTTAATAATTGCCTTGATAGTTAAACTCAGTTCAAATGGCCCTGTTCTCTTCAAGCAGAAAAGAATTGGTCGGGGTGGCAAGCCCTTTGTGATCTATAAATTCAGGAGTATGGTTGAAAATGCCTCGGCCATAGGACCGCCTTTGACGGAAAAGAATGATCCCCGAATTACTTTTGTAGGAAGGATCCTGCGCAAGACCAGTCTGGATGAATTACCACAAGTCATCAATGTCCTGAAAGGGGATATGAGTCTGGTTGGTCCCCGTCCTGAAATTCCCTCTGTGGTTAAGAAATACAGCCGATGGCAAAAAAGGGTCCTTAAAGTTCAGCCGGGAATAACCGGTCTGTCCCAGATAAATGGGAGAGGTGACCGTGATGTCCCTGAGAAGCTGCGGCTCGATATGTACTATATCAAGCATCAATCCCTGGGACTCGATCTGAGAGTAATGTTAGGGACTATGTGGGTGGTCATGAGTCAGGAAGGGGCGTACTGATTTCGGATCTCAGATTGCGGATTTCGGATTGTTGTAACCGTTCAGGTATAGCTGCACGGATTAGCACGGATAAATAACACAGGACAGAAGGCGGAAGTGTAGGGACAGGGCTTGTCCCTGTCCGTGCTTGTCCATATCCGTTCCGTAGACGGACAACCACAAGGGTTGTCCCTACAGCCTAAGGACAGACCCGAATCACGGACACGGCTCACGGATTTTCCGTGTTTCATCTGTGTGCATCTGTGGCTGAACGGTTACGTTTTGATTTCAAATTTCGGAGTAAGTGCTCAGCCACTAAGGCACAAAGACACAAATCCGAAAATGAGAATACTATTGCTTTTTATCCCCCTAATAGGGATATTCGGCCAGAGCCATGGGAGCAGGGCCGAGGTCTGGCTAAGGGAAGAAGTCTCTTTTTATGAAGGGGCCTCAGCCAGATACTATGACCATTTGAATCAGGAGGAATTTGAAGAAGGACTTAATCTGCGGTGGCAGCTTTATTGGAATAAGAATTGGGGAAAAAGATTAGCGGTTAGTCTGGCGCCTTCCATTAAAGGTGGGGCAACCGCCGATATAGGTCTTTATAAAGGCTATCTTAAACTTAATTGGAAATACCTGGAATTGGAGTTAGGCCGGGATAACCTCTGGTGGGGGCCAGGCTATCATGGGGCCCTTATCCTCTCCACTAATGCCCCGCCTTTTGACCTGATTAAACTGAATACATCCTATCGTTGGCTTTCTTTTTCTCTATTTCTGACCAGGCTGGAGAAAGATAGAGAAATACCTCACCCCTTTCTAACCGGATCAAGGCTGGAATTAAAGCTACCCTGGGGATTTAATCTGGGGGGCAGCCGGGTGATTATGCTGGGCGGAGAGGGAAGACCTGAATTGAAGTGGGCGGATGTCTGGACGATTCTCTCGGGGAAAAATGTGGCAGACGCTAATGAGGGGGCTGAAACCAATCAATTAGCGGCGGTTGATGTGGCCTGGCGACGTGAAATCAAAGGCCATCAATCACCGGCTATCGAGATATACGGTGAATTCGGGGGTGAGGACGAGGCCGGGGGGTTTCCTATCATAAGCGGTTATCTCATCGGTTTTGCTTTGGCTGATGGCCAAACCGGCTTCAGGGTAGAACAGGCCAGAACCTATTATAAGGTCTCCTGGAGTGATTTTTATCCCAATTGGTATGGACACCACGTTTATAAAACGGGCTATCGCTACCAGGGGCAAATAATCGGCCACCATATGGGTGGAGCGGCTAAAGACCTCTTTATTGGCCTGAGCCGACGACTGAGAAAAAGTCTCTATGCCGGCTTGGAACTAAGTGAGGAGCTGCACCAGGGGATAAATAAGCCTGATGAACGACAAATAGAAACAGCCGTATTTTTTGCTTATGAAACTGGAAGGGGACAAAATTTTTCGGTAAGGTATGTCTATACCCAAAAAGCGGAGGCCGACCATAAAAGCGGGAAACTGACCAAAGACAATTTTATCCAACTTAGGCTTGATTATTAGTAACTATTCAGATAGATAGGCTGAAGACTGAAGGCTTTTAGGAATAAATGCGAAGAACAGATGATTGGATTTCAGTCTTCAGCCTTTAGTCGTCAGCCTTCAGTCTATCCACCTGAGTAGTTACGATTATTATAGGCGAGAATGTTACGATTGCGGATTTAAAATCTTCAGTTCGCAATCCGCAATCCGCAATCCCTAATCCAAAATAAATAATGTAATGGTTGGGTGGCGGCAGGAAGCCGGGCGATGATTGAATATCTGCTATTGTTTCTTATGGCTTTAACTGTCTCATACTTTCTCACCCCTTTAGTGAGAAAATATTCACTCAAGATGGATCTGGTTGACTACCATAAATCCCAGAATAAGTGTATCATCACCAGATTAGGAGGGTTAGCGATCATAATCTCCTTCGTCACTACTTTGGGATTGACTTTTATCCTTTATCATCAACCATTTGTGGGCATCCTTTCTCAGGTTTCCGGTCTCTTCCTGGGGATCATCATCATTATGTCAATGGGAATATACGATGATATCAAGAAACTTTCGGCCAAGTTCAAGTTCGGCATTCAGTTAGTGGTAGCGCTCCTTATGATCGGCTTTGGTTT
The DNA here is from genome assembly GCA_040753085.1 of bacterium. NCBI lineage: Bacteria > bacterium. The sequence continues at coordinate 10,639 of JBFMHI010000030.1, forward strand.
CAGGCTTGAGGCAATCAGCCTGCCATTCTATTCGGGGACTATTCATCCGGGCTGGGTTAGTTTACCTTTAACTCTTTTCTGGATTGTGGGAATTACTAATACCATTAATCTAATTGATGGTCTGGATGGTCTGGCCGCCGGGATTGTTTTTATTGCTTCCATAAGTCTCTTTGGAGTGGCGGTAATTGGAGGAGATGTGGTTTTAGCCCTCTTTACGGCTATTTTAGCCGGCAGCACTTTGGGGTTTCTAAGACATAATTTACCACCGGCCAAGATATTTATGGGTGATACCGGAAGCAACTTTTTGGGATACATCCTAGCTCTCCTAGCTCTCCTTAGTTCCCAACCCGGTAGCGGGGGGAAAACGCCCTTTATCATCTTTGTGGTGGTTCTCGGCGTGCCGATATTAGATACCTCATTGGCCATCATTCGTCGGACCGCCCGGGGTGTCAATATCTTCCAGGCCGATAAAGACCACTTACACCACAAGCTTATTCACCGGGGGCTGAGTCACCTTCGAGTTTTAATGGTCCTATATGGTCTTTCAGCTTTATTGGGTTTTATTGCCCTGGCCCTTTTTATCGAACATCATATCCTGATCACAATTTCTCTTATTCTTTTAGGGGCTGTAATTATTTCGGGTTTGGTAAGCTTAAAGATTATTTCGGATTTCGGATGGCGAAATAGTTCACCCCTGAGATCTTAACAGATTACGACCGGTGCGATCAACATTTATTGGGATGGTTCACCTTACTGTGAAAGCTTGCGGCTAAATTAGAAACCCGTTTTTTCCGAAAAAACGGGTTTCTGATCTCGTGTAACCCGAGTAGGTTGCCCCGAATTATTGAGGAAGATACGAAGGACCCGCAAGGTTTCACAAGAAAAATGGACGATTTGAACCGTCCCCATTTATCTGATTTACAAGGGGGATTGATTATGTCTATTTCCAGACGGGTAAAAGAGATTCCACCTTCGCCTACTTTAGCCATTACCGTTAAGGCGGCTCAGATGGGCAAAGAGGGTATTGACGTCATTGGCTTTGGGGCAGGGGAGCCGGATTTTGACACGCCCGAGAATGTGAAAGAAGCGGCTATTGCCTCTATTCGGGAAGGGTTTACCAAATATACCCCGGCTTCAGGAATAGCCGAATTGAAGGAAGCTATTTGCCGGAAATTTAAAAGGGATAATGATCTGGATTATGTCCCCCAAGAGGTGAGTGTCGCCTGTGGAGGTAAACACTCCCTTTTTAATATTATCTTTGCCCTCTGTGATGAGGGGGATGAGGTGATTATCCCTATCCCTTATTGGGTAAGTTATCCGGAACAGGTCAGGCTGAGTGGAGGGGAACCTGTCTTTGTCGAAACCTTACAGGAAGACGACTTCAGGATTAAGATCGAGCAATTGGAAGCGGTAATTACCTCCAAAACTAAGATCATAATCCTTAATTCGCCCCAGAATCCAACTGGCGTAGTATACGATCGGGAAGATCTGGAGGCTATCGCCGCCTTAGCCGTCCGAAACAACATCTATCTTATCTCTGATGAGGTTTACGAAAAGGTGATTTATGATGATCGTAAGCATTGGAGTGTGGCGGCCTTAAGCCCCGAGGCCAAGGCCCTGACTCTTACGGTAAACGCCGTTTCAAAACCATATTCTATGACCGGATGGAGAATCGGCTATGCGGCCGGGCCTAAAGAAATTATCGGCGCCATGGACAATATCCAGAGCCACACTACTTCCAATCCGACTTCCATCTCTCAGAAAGCCGCCGTAGAAGCCCTAAATGGGCCTCAGGACGTGGTGGACAAAATGGTGGCCGAATTTGACCGGAGGCGGAAGTATATGGTGGATAGATTAAATAAAATGAGAGGGGTTTCTTGTTTCAATCCAGGGGGGGCCTTCTATGTCTTTCCCAATATCTCCGGCCTTTACGGATTGAAATACCAAGGAGCTACTATCACTGGTTCCCTGTCCTTGACTGATTTTCTCTTATCCAAGGCCAAAGTAGCCGTTGTGCCTGGAAATGGATTTGGGGCCGATGATTATATCCGCCTTTCTTATGCCACCTCTTTTGAGAATATCCAAAAGGGACTGGATCGAATCGAGGAGGCCATAGCTAAACTGGAGGGATAGATGAAGATCAGCATTATCGGGGCCGGCCGGGTGGGCTCCACCCTAGCCTATACCCTATTTATTAAAGGGCTGGCTGAGGAATTGGTTATGGTAGATATAGACCGGGATAAGGCGGAGGGAGAGGCCCTGGATATTCGGCATGGCTTAGCGGCCGGCGAAGGAAAGGTCAGAGTGGTCGCGGGTGATTATTCAGATACAGCCTCTTCGGAGATAGTAATTTTAACCGCCGGTATACCCCGAAAGCCCGGGGACAGCCGGCTCGATCTGCTAAAAAAGAATGTCCGGGTAATGCGGGAGATGACCGTCCAGGTAATGGAATACAACCCCGGCTCTCTCCTTTTCGTGGTCTCTAATCCGGTAGATGTAATGACATATACGGCTCTGAAGGAATCAAATCTTTCGCCGACTAAGGTCTTTGGCCTGGGGACAAGCCTTGATACCCTCAGGTTTAGATCCCTCTTAGGGGAATATCTTGGGGTGGATCCAACTCAGGTAGATGCCCTTATCATAGGTGAACATGGGGATAGTATGGTGCCGGTCTGGAGTCTGGTGGCGGTCGATGGAATTCCCCTCTCCCATTTTGGCCACCCTCAGAAGGCCCTGGATGAGATATTTGAACAAACCAGGCTGGGCGGAGCCGAAGTGATCAGGAGAAAGGGCGGCACGGCCTGGGCAGTGGCTATGGCGGCCGCTTCTGTCGTGGAAGCAGTAGTCTTTGATCAGAAAAAAGTTATGCCGGTCTCATCTTTAGTAACTGACTATTATGGGACAGGTGAGATTTGCCTTAGTGTGCCTACTATTATGGGAAAAAGCGGCGTAGGGAAGCATCTCAAGATACCCCTCTCAGATGAGGAAAAGACAAGATTCCTTCACTCAGCGACTATTCTAAAAGAAGCGATTATGTCTTAGAGCCTATCCCAAAACCTCGGGGCTTAGGAGGTGAAAAAATATGAGTATGAAGAAGGTGATTGAGTTTACTGAGGAGGTTCCCTTTGAGGAGATAATGAAGTATCCGGGAGAGTATTATGCTATTGTCAATCATAAAGTTGTTGCGCATGGTAAAGATCAGGATGTAGTACAAAAGGCGGCCGAGAAATTTTCTCCAAATCCATTGATTGGAAAAGCTCCTATTCATGATGTTGTAGTTTATTAAGTTTCATGAGGGAGATCGAGTATGAAGCAAAAGAAATGGGGTAACCGTTCAGGTATGCACGAATTAGCACGGATAAATAACACAGGACAGAAGGCGGAAGTGTAGGGACAGGGCTTGTCCCTGTCCGTGCTTGTCCATGTCCGTTCCGTAGACGGACAACCACAAGGGTTGTCCCTACAGCCTAAGGACAGACCCGAATCACGGACACGGCTCACGGATTTTCCGTGTTTCATCTGTGTGCATCTGTGGCTGAACGGTTACGAATAAACAATGTCGCAAGTAATAAAGTTATCCCTGATCACAGAGACAGTTCGAGACCTCTGTCTAAAAACGAACTACGAATTAGGAGAAGACATAATTACGGCCCTCCAGAGGGCCAGAGAAGCTGAGGATTTACCCCGAGCCAGGGAAGTATTGGACTGCCTGATCCAAAATGCCGTGGTAGCTAAAGAGGAATCTCTCCCTATCTGTCAGGATACAGGTATCGTGGTGGTATTTATAGAAATAGGTCAGGAGATTATATTGGCGGGCGGTAATCTGGAAGAGGCGATAAATGAAGGGGTACGACGAGGCTATAAAGACGGCTTTCTTCGGGCGTCAGTAGTAAATGATCCCCTCAGGCGGATTAACACCGGTGATAATACCCCGGCCGTCATCCATTCCAAAATTGTGACCGGGAATAGACTGAATATTACGCTTATGGCCAAGGGCAGCGGCAGCGAAAATATGAGCGCCTTGAAGATGTTTAAACCTGCTGATGGATGGCCAGGGGCCAGGCGGTTTATTATTGAGCATATCAAAGAAGCGGCCCCTTATTGTTGCCCGCCGCTAATAGTGGGCGTAGGTCTGGGAGGCACCTTTGAACAGGTGGCCTTATTAGCCAAGAGAAGCCTGTTAAGAGAAGTTGGCCGAGCGGCAGAGGATGAAATAATAGCTGCCCGGGAAAGAGAGTTGCTCGAAGCCATCAATGACTTAAATATCGGTCCGGGTGGACTGGGTGGCAAGACCACGGCCCTGTCAGTAAATATTGAGACGGCTCCCTGCCATATAGCCGGTATGCCTGTAGCGGTCAATGTCGGTTGTTATGCCCATAGGCACAGGAGCGCTGTTTTATAAAGGTAACCGTTCAGGTATAGCTGCACGGATTAGCACGGATAAATAACACAGGACAGAAGGCGGAAGTGTAGGGACAGGGCTTGTCCCTGTCCGTGCTTGTCCATGTCCGTTCCGTAGACGGACAACCACAAGGGTTGTCCCTACAGCCTAAGGACAGACCCGAATCACGGACACGGTTCACGGATTTTCCGTGTTTCATCTATGTGCATCTGTGGCTGAACGGTTACTTATAAAGAATGGGTAAGTCTTTAAGATCTCCGTAAGCGTTTAGCCACTAAGGCACAAAGACATAACCTCGATACTCGATGCTCGATACTGGATACTGGATCCTTTACCAGCTTCGAGGATCGAGCATCGAGGATCGAGGATCGAGCATCGAGCATCCAGCATCGAGCATCGAGCATCGAGGATCGAGCATCCAGCATCCAGCATCATGTGATGAACGGTTACAGATCTCCAATGTTAGTTTATGACGAATACCACTTGCGCTGGCCATATAAAAGAGAGATTATCCAAAGATTGAAGGCCGGAGACAAGGTCTTCATCACCGGGCCTGTTTATACGGCCAGAGATGCCGCCCATAAGCGAATGATGGAAGATCTATCCCATCTGCCTTTTCCCCTGGAGGACCAGATTATATATTACTGTGGGCCAACCCCGCCTAAGCCAGGCAGGCCAGTGGGCGCAGCCGGGCCGACTACCAGCCGTCGAATGGATGCCTATACCTCCCAACTACTTGAAGGGGGACTTTTAGGGATGATAGGCAAGGGGCCCAGGAGCCAGGAAGTAATCGAAGCGATAGTCCAATATGGGGCTGTTTATTTGACGGCTATCGGAGGGGCGGGCGCTCTTCTGGGAAAGTATATCACCAGGGCCGAGATAGTGGCCTATCCGGACTTAGGGTGCGAGGCCGTTTATAAGTTTGAGCTGGTAAACTTTCCAGTCTATGTGGGTGTTGATTCACAAGGGAAGACCATCTTCACCAATCAGTAGTGATGAGGAACCTGGTAATAATTCCTGTCTTTAATGAAGAGGCGCATATCCTCGAAGTCTTAGAGAGTATCAAATCAAATGCCGAGGAGGCGGATATTCTGGTAGTTGATGATGGTTCTACGGATAATACCCCGCGAATATTAGAGGAGGCCCGTATAGGTTTTTTGATCGAACATCAAGAAAATCAGGGCTATGGGCAATCGCTTATTGAGGGCTTTGAATTTGCTATTAAAAAGGATTACACCTATCTGGTGACCATAGATTGTGACGCCCAACATGAACCAGCTTATATACCTCAATTTTTTGAGGAACTTAAGAAATTTGATATTGTTTCAGGCAGCCGGTACCTGCCTGATTCATTGAAGGTAGATCAACCTCCGGAAGGTAGATTAGAGATAAATAAAAAGATTACCGGGTTAATGCGCCAGTATACCGGATATCAAATTACCGATTCTTTTTGTGGATTTAAAGGTTACCGGGTGGCTGGGCTTAAGAAACTGAATCTTACTGAGCGGGGTTATGGTATGCCTCTCCAATTATGGCTCCAGGCTGCCCGGGTAGGACTTACCGTGAAAGAAATCCCTGTGCCTTTGATCTACAAAGATCAAACCAGGGATTTTAAGAATGCCTTTCGATCAAAAGAAGAGAGACTGGAATACTATCTGAAAGTAATAAAGGATGCTGAACATACTTGTCATAGCGGCCCATCCGGATGATGCTGAATTAGGCATGGGAGCAACTATCGCTAACTTAGTCAGATTAGGCCACCAGGTAAATCTTCTTGATCTCACTGATGGGGAGCCTACTCCCTGTGGTTCCAGTGAGATTCGAAAAACCGAAGCCAAGGCGAGCGCTGATCTTCTGAAGGTAAGGAGTAGGACTATCCTTGATCTGCCTAACAGATTCCTCCAAGACACCATTGAGGCCAGGATAAAGATAGCGGCTCATATTAGAAGAATTAAGCCAGAGGTGGTTTTTGCCCCTTTCTGGATAGATAAACATCCCGATCATGCAGCGGCCTCACAGTTAAGTGACGCCGCCGTCTTTTACAGTAAATTTACTAAATCGGAAATCCCTGGCCATCCCTGGAAGGTCGGGAAGATATATTACTTCCCGACCGTGCACTTTCGGCTCCATCTCAAACCATCTTTTATTGTGGATGTTAGCCAGGACTTTCCTAAGAAATTGGAGGCGATTAAAAGCTATCGGTCGCAATTTGTAGAGAATAAAGAGAATCTGTTTGTCTTTGATTATCTAACCAGACAGGCAGGATATTACGGTAGCTTGATAAACAGAAAATATGGCGAAGCCTTCCTCAGCCGGGAAGAAATTGGGATCGAGGATGTGGCCCAGCTTATTTAATCAAAAGGCCTGGTTCATTGTTTGGGCCAAAGTGGACGGTCAAAGTCAGTGAGATATTCCCTTCCTCAAAAAAATAGAGGGGTTGTCCTTTCTCATTCCATAAAGGAATTATGTCTCCTGGCTGAATCTAATTATGAGAAGTTAAATAAGATTAGCCTGACGCCTGAGTTTTCTTTAGCCACTCGCTTTAAATTGCGGGCGAAGGTCTTTCAAATAAGCCAGGCGCATTTTCAAAGATTGGGGATAACCTTAAGAGACCATGAAAGCAAGGTAAGCGTTCAGCCCCTAAGGCACAAACTCGATCCTCGATGCTCGATGCTCGATTCTCGATGTTCGATGCTCGATGCTGGTAAAGGATCCAGTATCCAGCATCGAGCATCGAGCATCCAGCATCGAGGATCGAGTATCCAGCCTCCAGCCTCATGGGATGAACGGTTACAAAGCAAGATAGTAATCGCTACGGGCCATCAACCCATATTCTACCATCCGGGAATACTTTTTAAGGATATGGTGGTCAATGCCTTAATAGAAAGGGGTGGTTTTTGGGGACTAAATCTGGTGGTGGACAGTGATACCTGGCCTGGACAGCTTATTCCCATCCCCTGCCTGCGGGATGGTATCTTAAGCCTGGAAAGGGTGGAGCTATTCAGTAGGGAGAAGAATGTGGCGGCTGAAGAACTGCCGTCACCTGGCTTGGAGGAATTTGAGGCTAACTGGAATTATATCAGTCAGAAGATCGAAAGGCTGCTTCCTGGAAGCAACCGACGAACTTTTGTAAGGTATTCGGAGATTACCAGAGGCTTAATCCCTTTCTGTAAGAATCTGCCTGAGCTGGTTGTCTTTTCCAGAAGGCTGTTTGAAGAGGAGATGGGTTTTAAGCACGCCGAGGTATTTCTCTCTTCGCTCTGTGGCGGCGAAGAATTTCTCTATTTCGTCAGCCTGATCCTGGTGAGGGCTAAGGAATTTGTCCTCAAGTATAATAGCCGCCTTGAACAATACAGGACGAAGAAGGGAATCAGGCATCCTTTATCGCCCTTCCCCAATTTGAAGATCGAGGACAGCCGGCTGGAACTTCCTTTCTGGATATGGGAGCCTGGCCAGGAGAGAGCGACTTTATATCTGAAGTTTACCGGGCCGCAGGCGTGGATTTGCCGGAACGAGGAGGAAATTTTAGATCTGAAGGCGGCTCATTTAAGCTCGCAGAACATACCGGAGTTAAGTGACTGGCTTGGCCGGCTTGAGGCAGCCGGATATAAATTAAGGCCCAAGGCCCTGATGCTGACTCTTTTTGCCCGGTTATTTCTTTGTGATCTCTGGATTCACGGGGTAGGCGGAGCAGAATACGAAGAGCTGAACAACCAGCTGGCGGGGGATCTTTTTTCCGTCTCGTTGCCGCCTTATGCCGTGGCTTCGGCTACCTTGTATCTGGGGATTAAGGGTGAAGAACAAGGCCCGGTGGTTGATGAGAGGCAAATTGAAGCGCTTCGGAACCAATTGCGGCTGATGCAATTCAACCCGGAAAGATTTATCGATTCAGCCGATGAAGAATCACAACGATTGATTGCCGAGAGAACCAGCCTGATTGAAAGGATGAGAAGCGTTAATGGGCCGAAGGGGGAATTGCATCAAAAGGTATTGGCGATTAATGATAGCTTAAGGGACAAGATTGCTCCTTTTCGTCAGGCTGTGGAGTCTCAACTTCGGGAAAAGGAAATGGCCTGGGCTCAGGAATCGATGGCGGCTAACAGAGAGTTTCCCTTCTTCCTTTATTCTCAGGATGACTTAACGGCCCTTTATAGCTCAGTGGTCTGAGCTGTATCCTACCCTGCAACATCTGGCGTTGTCGGCGAGGATGTTACGATTACGGATTACGGATTGCGGATTTTAAATCCGCGTAACCGTTCAGGGTGTAATGAAAGTTGAGAGGAAATTTTTGTAACTATTCAGCTCTTAAGGCATAAAGACACAAAGATTACCAATAATAGCACACGGATTACACGGATGAGACGGATTGACACGGATAAAAATTTATTAGAAAAAATCCGTGAGAATCCGCCAAAATCTGTGTCATCCGTGTGCTATTCTATCATTCTCTTCGTGGCTTAGTGGCTTTGTGGCTGAACGGTTACAAATCCGCAATCCGCCATCCGAAATAATGTAATGGCTTGGTTGCGGCGATGATGCAAAAGTACGAGATTATTTTATATTGGAGCAGTGAGGATCAGATTTTTGTGGCTGACGTACCAGAACTACCTGGCTGCATGGCACATGGAGATACGCCGGAAGCAGCATTATTAAATGTAAAGGATGCGATTCAATTGTGGATTGATACAGCCAGAGAGTTTGACGACCCAGTACCAGAACCTAAGGGAAGAAGGCTCATGTTAGCATAGTTAAAAGACACAGCCTAATAGCCTGGCCAAATGAAGCAGATTTTGGGCTAGTACTCCGTGACATTTGATCTTGTGAGTAGGCCAGGTTCACGGTTCTGGGTTCTTTAACCTTGAACTTTGAACCTTGAACTCTGAAGAGATTAAGAAGGTACCTTCATTATGGAACAAACATTAGTTATCCTAAAGCCAGATTGTGTCAAAAGAGGATTAATAGGGGAGATAATAAAGCGATTTGAGGCGGCTGGGCTGTTGATTGTGGCTATGAAGATGCTCAGCCTGAGTCGGGAAGAGGCAGCCAAATTTTATTATGTCCACAAAGATAGAGATTTTTATGAGGGCCTGCTTGAGTTTATGAGTTTCGGAAGAGTAGTTGTTATGGTCATCGAAGGTGAGCGGGCTATTGAGCGGACAAGGGAAATGATAGGCGCTACGGATCCGCTTCAGGCAGATGAAGGGACTATTCGAGCCGAATTAGCTGAAAATAATCGAAGGAACTTAGTTCACGGTTCAGATTCAACTGCCGCTGCCAGGGAGGAGATTAATTTCTTTTTTAAGCCTGATGAGATTTTGAGTTCCGAGTTTGGAGGAACTCGAAACCCGAAACTTCGATGAAAAGATATATTGATCTTACTCAAATTAAGAAAACTATCGGCATCCCTTTAGAGGCGGCCTATGAAGAGGAAGCCTCAGAACTCGGTTTTAATGACCTCAACTTGGTCAACAAGGTAGCTGTTAAAGCCAGGTTAACTAATATGGGAAGTTATATCAATGTTCAGGGGGAGATCCAGTTTGAACTTGCCCTGGAGTGCATCCGATGTCTTAACCCTTTTATTCTTCCCTCTAAGACAACCTTTGAGGTTGACTATTACAAGAAGATATCCTTAGTGGAGCCGACTGAGATGGCTCTCACTGAAAAAGACCTGCGAATGGCTTACTATACGGATGATCGAATAGATCTGCTGGAAGAAATAAGGCAAGATATTATCCTGGCTGTCCCGGTGAAACCTCTCTGTCAGGAAGATTGTCAGGGTTTATGTCCATCTTGCGGGCAGAATTTAAATATAGGCAAGTGTAAGTGCCGGGAGGAAGATATATTTTCTCCCTGGAGTTCGCTAAAGAAACTCTTGGAAGAATAGATAGATAACCAGGCGGATTACAGATTGCGGATGGCGGAATAGAAAACCTTGGGACCATACCCGCCATCAGAAAAGGAGGTAAAAAATGCCTAATCCAAAGAGGAAACATTCTAAATGCAGACGGGATAAAAGCAGAACCCATTGGAAACTTTCTCACCCCAATGGTTCTAAGTGCTCCCATTGTGGGGAGATGAAATTACCTCACCGTGTTTGTCCCCATTGTGGATATTATAACGGCCGGCAGGTAAGCAAGCCGTCAAAAAAGTAGACAGGGGATAGTGGACTGTCTACTAACTCCTGTTTACGGTCTACTTCAGAGGAGGCTATATGCGTATAGCGGTTGATGCTATGGGCGGCGACAAGGCTCCGGCGGTAGTGGTGGCCGGAGTGGTAGAGGCGGCAAAAGAAGCCATGAGCCGGAGTGTTTCCGAGATACTCCTGGTGGGCGAGCCATCTTCAATCAAGCGAGAGTTGTCCGGCGCAGAAGTAGATGGCTTGCCGATTAGTATTAAAGAAGCCAGCCAGGTTATCGGATATGATGAATCTCCGGCCACCGCGGTCAAAACCAAGCCTGATTCATCCATTGTTGTTTCCACTCGCTTGCTTAAAGAAGGAAAGGCCGAGGCAGTGGTTTCAGCCGGTAGTACTGGGGCGGTAGTGGCTTCAGCTTTGATGGGGGTAGGTAGGTTGCGGAGGGTTTCCAGACCGGCTATCGCTACCATTATTCCCACCCTGAAAGAGCCTTCCATTCTCCTGGATGTGGGGGCGAATGTTAATTGCAAGCCCAACTATCTTCTTGAGTTTGCTGTGATGGGGGATTGTTATGCCCGATATGTTATGGGAAGAAAGAATCCCAGAGTGGGCATCCTGAGTATCGGTGAAGAGGCCAGTAAAGGAAATGAGCTTACTTTTAAATCCTTTAAGCTCCTGGAACAATCCGGCCTGAATTTTATTGGTAATGCTGAGGGAAGAGATATTGTCAATGGCGAGTTTGATGTCGTCGTCTGTGACGGCTTTACCGGGAATGTTGTTTTAAAATTCGGGGAAAGTTTAGCCGAGATGATTTTAAAACAACTCTGGGTGGAGTTATCTCGAAACTGGCTCCTTAAATTGGGCGCCTTTCTTTCTAAACCGGCTTTTAAGAGTTTTAAGCGGCGGGTCGATTATTCGGAATACGGTGGCGCTCCACTTTTAGGAGTAAATGGGGTTTACATCATCTGTCACGGAGGTTCTTCAGCTAAAGCAATAAAGAATGGCATCCGGGTGGCGGCGGAATTTGTAAATCATCAAATGAATAAACATATTGAGGAACAAATGGCGGAACTGTATGAGAGTAAGATCAGTCGCTGAACTCTTTAGATGGATAAATTAGAGAGAGGAGTATGCAATTATGGGCGTTACTTATGTTGAAGGTCAAGTAAAAGGAGATAGGGGGGAACAGGAAAGTGTAAAGTTTCTTGTAGACAGTGGAGCGACTTATTCTCTTCTTCCTAAAAGGGTATGGGAAGCGATAGGGTTGAAGCCGAAACGGAAGATGTCCTTTACACTTGCTGATGGCACAACGGTTGAGAGATGTGTGTCGGAAGCCTTCATTGTGTTCCCACAAGGAGAGGCCCACACACCAGTGATTTTGGGCGAAGAAGGTGATGAAGCATTGTTAGGTATAGTCACATTAGAAATTTTGGGTCTTGTATTTAATCCTTTTGATCGCACTCTTCATCCTATGCATATGTTATTGTGCTAATACAAAAGAAATAATCATCCAATAACTCGTTGCAGCCGACCGCCAAAGGCGGTGGCTGCACCTTGCCGTTAGATGCCAGGAGGTGATCCATGGATACAACAGTTGGACTGTCGATCGGTAGCTTTGTGCTCATTCTCGCAGTACTTGTGTTACTTCGTGCGAGGAATAGCCGTTTCGAGGTAAAGCCGGCAGACATTGTGGTCGCCGTTCTTCCGATCGTGGTTTTTCTTTTGGTGACTGGCAAATTGCAGAAGTTCGAGATCGGTGAGAGTGGAGTCAAGATCGAGACCGCCTTCGTCAAGGCCCACGCCTCGGCCATCGTTTCGCAGGTGACACCGCTAACGGGATTACCTTCTGAGCCCATACGTCTCGATCCGAAGCGGGGCGTTGAGGACATCCCGCAACTCATCGCGCGTAAGACGGAGGGGCTGCTGTTCAGGCTCGGCCACGGTGGTTACTGGGGCCCGGCAATAGAAGAGTACTTTAGGATGCTCGCCAGGCAGCCGTTCCTCAAATATCTGGTTATCGAGAATCCGGACGGGACGTTCTTTGCCTTGGCGGATGCGCGAGAACTCACAGGGTTATTTCAGGCAGAGCGCCCGCCCTACACGGCGAGGGAATTCGCCGAGTGGTTGAATGCGACCAACAGGGATGCGCTCGCTCGGTTGCCCGGATTTATTGCCTCGCAGTATGCTGTAACAAAAGAGACGGACAAGGGTCAGGCACTGCGGAGGATGGAGGCCCTCAACGTGGACACTCTTCCTGTAGTTGACGACAAGAGACGCTTCGCAGGCATCGTCAATCGGTCAAGGCTGACCGCGAGTCTTCTAATAGATGTGTCAGAGAACCTCGAGAAGTAATGTAGTCGTTCGTTCAAAAACGTGAACAAAGCATGCCATCTAACAAGACAAATGCAGCCGACCGCCAAAGGCGGTGGCTGCACCAATCCTAAATTTGAGAAAACGCCCCCATGCGCCATTCAACGTCTCGGGTGTGATATTCTCAAAATTCCTTCCCAGCCATTCGAGCCGCTTGATAATGCGCTTGGCGACAGACGGATCCAACTGATCGAGATCACCCGCAGCGTCAGGAAGGATAGAAACCTGGTACACGGCGGATTACTCCACACCGTACCGCTTGGCGATCTCTTCCAGAGGTATGCCACGCTTACCCTCTGCATATTCGCGTTCCTGGCGCAAGAGACGCTCCTTCACTTTGGGACGCAACTCCAGACCCGCGTCTGGATCCACCCACGCCGCCAGACGCGCGTCAATCAGCTCCGTCATTCGGTAATGGGTAACCACTGATTACTGGTTACGCCTCACCAATACCCGATAACCGATCACCCGGTTACCCCGATTTATTGAGAAGATACAGAGCCAGGCTTAATAATACCGCATACTTGTCTTTTTAAACTCCCTGGTCGAACATAGCATTCGGTAATCAGTAATGCCCACCTTACGGGAAATCATCTCGGCTATTTCGGCGCATTCTTTTTTTGTCTTTCCATGGATCATAGTGTAAAGGTTGTAGGGCCAATCAGGGTGGGTTAAACGTTCATAACAGTGAGTTACTTGCTTCACTGAGGCCATTATTTCCCCTATGCAGGGAACTTCAGAGTCAGGGACCTTCCAGGCCACCATACAATTGCCTCCCAGACCAGCCTCCCGATGATAAAGAATGGCCCCAAATCTCCGGATGATCCCTCGCTCTTTATATGCCCGAAGCCGGGCTATCAGAGTCTCCTCGGATATGCCAAGCCTTTCAGCCACAACCTGGTAGGGGCGTTCAGAATCAGGCAGGTCCTGGCCTATCTCACGAATAATCCGTTTGTCCAGCTCTGTAAATTCATCTGACTCTATCATAGGGTGGCCTCCCCCCGCCAATCAAACAATCCTATATGCTCGATCCTCGATGCTCGATCCTCGATGCTCGATCATCCAGCATCCAGCATCGAGCATCCAGCATCGAGCGCGGCCTCAGTGTTATCACTATACTGCTCTACCCGAAATTTGTCAAGGCATATTTCATTTATCTTGACAACCTCACCTCGGTATGATAACTTCTAAAAGGTATCTTCTCAATAAATCGGGGGGACATGGGGGACGGTGGTGTAGAAAGCAAAAAAACATTTGACACATCAAATACCACAATGTATAATTGAACTATGCCAAGGAAACCCAAGATTAGATGCTCCCGGAGTTTTACATCATGTGATCGTTCGAGGGATTGTAGCCAAGACCGAACTGAGCTCAGTAGGCAAGATGATCTTAGGCCAATGGCTAAAATAAATTACTTTCTACACCACCGTCCCCTATGTTCTACTGAGCCCTTTAGCAACTTGTACATAAGCAGGTAAAAAGTCGCCAAGCAAAAAGATGGGGCAAAAGGAGACGCCGATACACTGGCGCACAAGGCCTTTGATAGAAGAGGAGGATT
>JBFMHI010000031.1 GCA_040753085.1 bacterium
TACTGAGCTGCCGTCAACCTTCACATCCGCTATGTGGTAGCCTGTATTAGGAGTTATGGTGAATGTTTGGCTGCCTCCGTGATTTACTGTCACGGCGCCTGAGGGTGAGATGCTTCCGTTATTACCGGCGCTGGCCGTTATGGTGTAAGTATTTATGGCAAAGGTCGCTGTTATGGTATGGTTAGAGGTTACATTGGTAAAGGGGTATGTTGACACGGCGCCTACTGAGCTGCCGTCAACCTTCACATCCGCTATGTGGTAGCCTGTATTAGGAGTTATGGTGAATGTTTGGCTGCCTCCGTGATTTACTGTCACGGCGCCTGAGGGTGAGATGCTTCCGTTATTACCGACGCTGGCCGTTATGGTGTAAGTGTTGGCCACCGTAGTTTCGATGGCTTTTTCCTGTCTGGAGGTCTGATCACTCATTACTGAAGCTGAGTTAGTGAGCACTGTCCCGTCAGGCAAAGGCAAAGCTACCTGAAGCTGGATGGTGATGGTCTGGCTGGCGCCTGGACTCAGACGCTCAAAGGTCCACCGGCGATTACTACTGCCGGCATCCGGGAAGGGAACAGCCGATTTAAAGGTAGTCTTATCATCATAGGTTTCCGTAAGAATGACATTAGTCGCCTTAGCGCTCCCGGTGTTCTTAATTTGCAAGGTATAGGTCAGGGTATCCCCATCCACTACGGGGTCAGGGGAGTCTGACTTGCTAAACTCCAATATCGGAGACCAGACCGTGGTTTGTTCTTCTGCTTCTTCAGGTATAGTAATTTCATCGCTCCTCAAGCTGACTCGATTGGTTAAGACGGTTCTGTCGGTTAGAGGCGGGATTACCTTCGCCTGGATAGTAATAGTGGCCTCTGTTCCCGGCGTCAGGCGGCTGATCTTCCATTGGGTATCTGTTCCATCTTCCGGTTTTGGAGTGGCCGAGACAAAGAGGATATTACCTGGATAAGTCTCGATAATGATCAGGTTATTGGCCACGGCATTACCACTATTGTTGATTTTCAGGGTGTAGCTCAGGCTGCTTTCTGTCTCCACTGGATCAGGAAAATCCGACTTTTCAATCGTCAAGATGGGGGCAGCCTGAATCGCAGTCTGTTCTACTACTTGAGCCGGCTCTTCTATTTCAGAAGCCATAGCCGAGGCCGAATTGGTCAGGATAGTCCCATCAGATAAAGGAGAATCTACCTCTACCTCGATGGTGATCGGCTGACTTTGACCTGGAACCAGATCACCCAGGTTCCATTGATTATCTCCCACATCCGGGGACGGTTCAGCCTGGATAAAGTTGATATTTGGGTCGTAGGTCTCGGTTACCGTCACATTAGTGGCCGTAGCGCTGGCGGTATTGGCATTAGCTACCGTCAGGGTATAAATAAGTCTGTTCCCAGCCCCCACCGAATCAGGGTCGTCTGTTTTTTTTAGGGATAACAACGGAGATGAGTAAACTGTGGTAGTTTCAGAGACATCAATCGGGGTTGTTACTTCACTGGAAACCACTGAAGCCTGGTTGGTCAAAATAGTCCCGTTAGGTAGAGGCGCCTTTACTTTTACCCCGATTCTGATAGTCTTCTCTTCTCCTGAGGCCAGACTAGTAAATATCCATTTATTGCTGATTCCATGAGAGGGCTCGGCTGATTGAAAGGTAACATTTGGATCGTAGATTTCGGTAATTTCTACATTACTGATCCAACTGGGGCGGTTGTTCCGGATAAATAGGGTGTAGGTTAGGATATCTCCGGCTTCAACCGGCTCAGGGGAGTCGCTCTTTGTAATAATTATAGGGGGAACATCAACCTCGGTTTCTTCAGATACCTCAAGGGGCGCGGTTATTTCATCAGAAACGGCCGTGGCCCGATTGGTCAAGATAGTTCCATAAGAGAGGTCTGAGGCGGCCTTCAAATTGATGGTGATGACCTGGCTTTCACCTGGAGATAGGCGGTTAAAGGTCCATTGATGGTTGGTTCCGTCATCCGTAGCAGGATTGGCTGAGATAAAAATGGTCTTCGGATCATAAGTCTCACTCACCACCACATTGGTGGCTGTCTCATTGGCGGTGTCCGCATTAGAAACCATTACCGTGTAGGTCAGGCTTCCGCCTGATTCCACCGGATCAGGGGAATCGGACTTGGCCAGAGAAAGCGCCGGGGCGCTACTTACCGTAGTAGTTTCAGTCACTTTTTCCGGCGTTGGGGTTTCATCACTCACCACCGAAGCCAGGTTGGTAAGCACTGTGCCGTTAGTTAAGGGCGAAGCCACCGACAGCCGAATAGTGATGGTCTGGCTGGTGTCTGGACTCAGACTGCTGAAGGTCCACTGGCGATTACCGCTGTCGGCATTCGGAGCTGGCTCGGCTGAGAAGAAGGTAGTATTGGCGTCGTAGGTCTCGGTGATGACCAGGTTATTGGCCACGGCGTTTCCGGAGTTGGCCACCGTCAGGGTGTAGATCAGATCAGACCCGGCCTGAACCAGATCAGAAGAGTCAGTCTTGGTAATAGAGATAAATGGGGCGGTGGTCACCGTAGTAGTTTCGGTCACTTTTTCCGGCGTGGGTGTTTCATCACTTACCACCGAAGCTGAGTTAGTGAGCACTGTGCCGTTAGCTAAGGGCGAGGCCACCGCCAGCCAGATAGTGATGGTCTGGCTGGCGCCTGGACTCAGACTGCTGAAGCTCCATTGGTTGGTAGTGTCAACAACCGGTGGCGGCTCGGCTGAGAAGAAGGTAGTATTGGCGTCGTAGGTCTCGGTAATGACCAGGTTGTTGGCCACGGCGTTTCCGGAGTTAGTCACCGTCAGGGAGTAGGTCAGATTAGCCCCAGCCTGGACCGGATCAGGCGAATCGGTCTTGGTGATAGAAAGTTTTGGGGCGCTACCTACCGTAGTAGTTTCGGTCACTTCCTCCGGCGTGGGGGTTTCATCAGTCACCACCGAAGCCCGGTTGGTAAGCACTGTGCCGTTAGTTAAGGGCGAGGCCACCGCCAGCCGGATAGTGATGGTCTTGTTTTCACCCGAACTCAGGCTACTGAAGGTCCATTGGTTAGTGGTTCCGTCATCCGGGTCCAGATCGGCCCAGGAGAAGGTAGTATTGGCGTCGTAGGTCTCGGTGATGACCAGGTTATTGGCTACGGCGTTACCGGAGTTAGCCACTGTCAGGGTGTAGGTCAAATCAGCCCCGGCCTCAACCAGATCAGAAGAGTCAGTCTTGGTAATAGAGATAATTGGGGCGCTGGTCACCGTAGTAGTTTCGGTCACTTTTTCCGGCGTGGGTGTCTCATCACTTACCACCGAAGCAAGGTTGGTAAGCACTGTGCCGTTAGCTAAGGGCGAGGCCACCGCCAGCCGGATAGTGATAGTCTGGCTGGCGACTGGACTCAGACTGCTGAAGGTCCACCGGCGATTACCGCTGCCGGCATCCGGGGCCGGATCGGCCGAGGAGAAGGTAATATTGGCGTCGTAGGTCTCAGTGATGACCAGGTTATTGGCCACGGCGTTTCCAGAGTTGGCCACCGTCAGGGTGTAGGTCAGATCAGCCCCGGCCTCAACCGGATCAGGAGAGTCGGTCTTGGTGATGGAGATAATTGGGGCGCTCGCCACGGTAGTAGACTTGACTGTCTCTACCGGCGCCGGAGTTTCATTGCTTACCACCGAAGCTAAATTAGTCAGCACCGTGTCGTCAGGTAAGGGCGAGGCTACTGCCAGCCGGATAGTGATGGTCTGGCTGGCGTCTGGACTCAGATTGCTGAAGGTCCACCGGCGATTACCGCTGCCGGCATCCGGAGTCGGTTCGGCCCAGGAGAAGGTAGTATTGGCGTCGTAGGTCTCGGTGATGACCAGGTTATTGGCCACGGCGTTCCCGGAGTTGGTCACGGTCAGGGTGTAAGTCAAATCAGACCCGGCCTGAATCGGATCAGGTAAATCATACTTGGTAATGGAAATTACCGGCTTACTCTCTACCGTGGTGGTTTCAGTCACTTTTTCCGGCGTTGGTGTTTCATCGCTCACCACCGAAGCCAGGTTGGTAAGCACTGTGCCGTTAGCTAAGGGTGAGGTTACCGCCAGCCGGACAGTAATAGTCTGGCTGGCGACTGGACTCAGACTGCTGAAGGTCCACCAGCGATTACCGCTGCCGGCATCCGGAGCCGGTTCAGCCCAGGAGAAGGTAGTATTGTCGTCGTAGGTCTCGGTGATGACTACATTGTTGGCCACGGCGTTTCCGGAGTTGGTCACTGTCAGGGTGTAAGTCAAATCAGACCCGGCCTGAACCAGATCAGGCGAGTCGGTCTTGGTGATGGAAAGTTTCGGGGCGCTACCTACCGTAGTAGTTTCGGTCACTTTTTCCGGCGTTGGTGTTTCATCACTTACCACCGAAGCAAGGTTGGTAAGCACGGTGCCGTTAGCTAAGGGCGAAGCCACCGCCAGCCGGACAGTGATGGTCTGGCTGGCGCCTGGACTCAGATGGCTGAAGGTCCACCGGCGATTACCGCTGCCGGTATCCGGGTCCGGTTTGGCCCACGAGAAGGTAGTATTGGCGTCGTAGGTCTCGGTGATGACCATGTTATTGGCTACGGCGTTCCCGGAGTTGGTCACTGTCAGGGTGTAGGTCAGATCAGCCCCGGCTTCAACCAGATCAGAAGAGTCAGTCTTGGTAATAGAGATAATTGGGGCGCTGGTCACCATAGTAGTTTCGGTCACTTTTTCCGGCGTTGGTGTTTCATCGCTTACCACCGAAGCTGAGTTAGTAAGCACTGTGCCGTTAGCTAAGGGCGAGGCCACCGCCAGCCAGATAGTGATGGTCTGGCTGGCGACTGGACTCAGACTGCTGAAGGTCCACCAGCGATTACCGCTGCCGGCATCCGGGGCCGGTTCGGCCAAGGAGAAGGTAGTATTGGCGTCGTAGGTCTCGGTGATGACTACATTGTTGGCTACGGCGTTTCCGGAGTTAGTCACTGTCAGGGTGTAAGTCAAATCAGACCCGGCCTGAACCAGGTCAGGCGAGTCGGTCTTGGTGATGGAAAGTTTCGGGGCGCTACCTACCGTAGTAGTTTCGGTCACTTTTTCCGGCGTGGGGGTTTCATCACTCACCACCGAAGCTGAGTTAGTGAGCACTGTGCCGTTAGCTAAGGGCGAGGCCACCGCCAGCCGGATAGTGATGGTCTGGCTGGCGCCTGGACTCAGACTGCTGAAGGTCCACCGGCGATTACCGCTGCCGGCATCCGGGGCCGGATCGGCCGAGGAGAAGGTAGTATTGGCGTCGTAGGTCTCAGTGATGACCAGGTTATTGGCCACGGCGTTTCCGGAGTTAGTCACCGTCAGGGTGTAGGTCAAATCAGACCCGGCCTGAACCGGATCAGGCGAGTCGGTCTTGGTGATGGAAAGTTTCGGGGCGCTACCTACCGTAGTAGTTTCGGTTACTTTCACCGGCGTTGGGGTCTCATCGCTCACCACCGAAGCTGAGTTAGTGAGCACTGTGCCGTTAGCTAAGGGTGAGGTCACCGCCAGCCGGATGGTGATGGTCTGGCTGGCGCCTGGACTCAGATTGCTGAAGGTCCACCAGCGATTATCGCTGCCGGCATCTGGGTCCGGTTCGGCCCAGGAGAAGGTAGTATTGTCGTCGTAGGTCTCGGTGATGACTAGGTTATTGGCTATTGCGTTTCCAGAGTTAGCCACCGTCAGGGTGTAGGTCAAATCAGCCCCGGCTTGGACCGGATCAGGCGAGTCCGACTTGGTAAGAGATATTAGCGGCGTAACAGGAATCACAGGAATCAATGGGATAGTTATCGTGGTATCCTGAGTAACATCCACGTCTTCCAGCGAGCCTTTCAGGACAAGACGATCGCCGTCAAAGGCCTGGGCGGTAAAGGTTCTGTTACGGCCGGCAGGTATTTCGATCGAGAACCTGGCCTCCCGTCCGGCTGTGTCTATGCCTGGGGCCACGAATGTGGCAGACTCGATATTAGGGCCTGAGACTGTAAGAGTTATCGAGGTGATATTTAGAGGAGACCCGGCTTGCGGCGCAAACTGAAGGATGACCACCGGCTGGACAGCCGCCCCTTCCCTTAAGGGATGCCTCTCCTTCTTACTGCATCCCTGAAGACAGAGGATAAGAGATATGAGCAATAAACCAATCGTTCGGAAACAATACATATTCATCGCGCACACCCAATTCCTAACTTAGAGGCATCTGTGGTAATTACATTACTTATTGGAGGAGGGAGTTATTGCCAAGATGGTAATTACTCCTTTTAACTTCTCAAGTTCTTCGCTGGTAGAATCTGTAAATTCGAGTTCAAACAAATAGAGCTAATACTGCATAAAACATAGAGTAGGGGGATATTTGTATAAACCTATTTCACAGGTCGTAATTTTTTCTTCGTGTCCTTCGTGCTCTTCGTGGTTTATCCTTGATTTTCATCAAGGCAGGCTCTTGTTTACCCCATCCTTTTACCCAATTTGTGGGTAAGGATAAGCCCTTGATGGGAGGGGTTAGGGGAGGGTGAAATAACAAGAGTAATAATATTGCCCGCCCATTTCACCCTCACCCTATCCCTCTCCCATCAAGGGAGAGGGACCCCCTGAACGGTTACTATTTCCCAAAGGAATAGTGTAATAGCAAACCCAGGCCAAACCCTGAAATATCAGCCTCACCATCGTCCATATATCCATTGAGCAAGAAGTCAACCTTGGCCTCCAAAACCAGGTCCGGCCGAAGACTCACCTGTCCCCCCAGGTTGAAATTAAGCACTTGGTCAGTTATCTCACCATCGGCGTCAGAAAGGTTTTTCATGCTTGTTTCCGCCTTGAGAATAATCGCCTCATCCAACAGCGGACAGATAAGGCCGGTCCCTGCCTCAAATCTGGTGGCGAAGGAATTCCTGGTCGGGATATCTATATCTTGTGGGAAAGAATCTTCATCTTTAATGGTATCTTTGGCAAAGAGTATCAGGGTAACAGGTCTAAATCGAAAGGTCGCCGAAAGGTATCCTGAAAGTTCTGGGCCGCTGGTAAACATATATTCTCCTTTGAGGGTATCGTCCCCATAGCGAAGATATAGAATTTTCCCGTGCAGGCTGGTTATCCCCCGGCGGAAATTAAAGCCGGCGGTTAAACTCAGTTCATTACCCGGATCATATTCTCCCACGCTTGCCTCATCTCCCATTACTTGGTAAATCCTGTCATAGCTTCCTTTCACCAGGTATCCTCCTCCCATACTGACAGAGATTGTCTTAAAGGTTTTCGCCCAGGCGATTCCCAAGTCAAGATCAAATCCTTCCGTAAGCTTACTGACCGGAAATTGAAGCACCTCGGTATTCAAAAGACCCTCAAGGTCCAGGAGGTCGGCTTCAGGTTCAATACCGGTTAGAGGCAAGCTCAGCCCTCCGGCAACTATGGCCGTCTCATCAAGAAAGAATCGGGATGCCCTGATCCTTGTATCGGCTAACCCGCTGACACTCGAATCACCTTTTAATTGCGCTGAAAACCCCGGCTGATGCACCCAGATGTTCCAGCCTTTTATCTCGGCCCCGGTTACAAAAAGCGGGAAAACCCACGCCTGGACTTCTTCCTTTCTGTCTGCATATTCGACCGTTCGCGAGTAGAATTGCGTTCCGGCGAAAACCGAGACAGCTTCCGGTGAAAGAAGGTTCCCTTCTATTTGAGCCTCAGCATTAGCCGACATGAGCAGCAACCATAAGATACAACCGATACAACCAGAGAGCTTGGTTTCTCTTTCTATCACCTGAATATTACCTCTAAAGACCCGAAATCCGAAACTCAATCCTGATCCCACCTCAATATTATATCCAGATTAACCATATCCGGCTCACTGCGGGGGATACTTGTGCCCTGGCGAGAAATAGTTTCCACGGTGGTGGCTAACGCTTCATCTTGCAATCTCTTGGTAGAAAGAGCCGCCTCCATTATCTGTTCCATGCTGTCCCCAGATTCCACCTGAGTCAAAGATTGGACTTCTTTTAAATGCCATACCGCCTCGTTGAAATTGGGATCAAGGGTAAGAGCGGATTCGTATTCTTTGGCGGCTTCAGGATACATCCCGCTATCCTCTAAGCTCAGACCCGTGGAATAGGCCAAAAAAGCCGCTAACGATTCGGTCGGGACATTCCGTGATATGGCCTCTCGTTCTTCAGAGGTTAGTTCCAGGCCCATCTCATCTAAGACTTGCCACACGAGGTCCTTCTCAATCTGCAAGAAATTCGCCAGCATTCCTTCTACACCTTCCAGGATGTAGAGCTTATCTAATTTGACCTTCCCCAGGGCAGGCTCTATTTGCACCTTTTCCTCTAAGGCGGTAAAAACACCCGTGACTAAGATGCTGGCCCCTAATAACTTACCCATCCTGGGCGCCTTGCTTTGGTCAACCAGATCGGTGGAACTAAACCCCAGTTCATCCAGGATATGGTGTAATTTAATCCGCTCCACCACACTCAGACTTTTTACCAGGGATAAATCAGTGATCAAAAGGTCGGTCAGCCCAAGGTGCAATGACTCATATCCCTCCAGGACAGTTAAGGGTTTAAAATAAGTCACCGCTACCGTGGTATCCGGGATATCCTGAACCGGGAGGTTTTCTTCATCTTTAAGACGGGCCTTAGCCCATCGGTCTGCCTCCTGACGAATTAGCCAGGGGAGCCGCTCTTTTATCTTCCGTCTGACGCGGCTGAGGGGACTCAGCCGGGTGTAATTTGAGTACTCTTCGATAGCCTGGTCATACTTTTCTAATTTTTCATAGACGAGTCCCATGTAGAAGATCAATCGACTGTCTTTCGGGAGGCCCTGCTTGGCCTTTTCCAGCTTATCCAAGGCCTGGTTATACTGACCCAGCTTATAGTAGGCTATGCCCATATCCCTGTAAATCTCGGGGTTATCAGGCTCTTCCTTAAGGGCATTTGTCAAGACCTCCGTAGCTCGATCATATTCTCCTTCAGATAGCAATTTCCTGCCCTGCCGCAAACTGCCCGTGGTGAGGCAGCCGATCATAAAAGACAGAAGACAGAATACCGAACACAGAACCCAGCATACAGATTTTTTTCTGGGCGCTGGCATCGGTGGTCTGGGTTCCGGCCTTAATGTGATCGCGGTGAAAATACTGACGGTTCTTTTACCGGCCATCATCAACCTCAACTTTTCGACCTGTGCGGTTATCAAATACATTATTTTAAAATAAAACTGTAACCGTTCAGCCACCAAGGCACGAAGACACGAAGGGGAAATTATTCAACCTGTACGGTTAGGTTGTAGACTACTGACGCTGAAAGCGTCGAATTTTAAATAGCCGTAGATGCAATCTACGGAAACAAATCGCAACGCTCGACCCTGCAAGGGTCGAATATTATCCATCACATAGAATTCAACCCTTTCAGGGTTGAGCTGTGGTAGATGTTTCGTTTCCGCAGGTTTCACCTGTGGTTATGTAAAATTCAAACCTTTCAGGTTTGAGGAGAATTGCTTGTAATTTCTAACCATACAGGTCGTATAATTTCTTAACCGCACAGGTTGTAACTTTATCTCTAGCTGGTAGGCTATCTTATCCGGGCTAATCCGTGGCTGAATAGTTACCTTGATAATTGATAACCAGCACATCTTCCAGGCGGTTAAAATCTATCAAAGGCTGCAATTCGGCTTCCAGGAACAGCCTTTGAGCTTCTCTTTTGAAACCGATTACCTTGCCCAGGGGAATGCCTTCAGGAAAGATGCCTCCTTCTCCTGAAGTGACAATCATATCCCCTGGAGTTAGATCAGTATCAGAGGGGAGATATCGCATGCGGCAGGTTCTTTTATTTCTTCCTTCAACTAATCCCTTGGCTTGAGTCCTGACCACCTTGGCCCCCACGGCCAAATTTTGATCTAAAAGTAAAAGCACTTGAGAAGAGTCTTCTCGAGTGCTTATCACCCGGCCGACCAGACCCTCCTGGCCATCCTGGTAAGTAACTACCGCCCGGGTTTCCTTTATGCCGTCCTGTTGGCCGCGATTGAGAACAATGGTGCTAAACCAGTTGGTAGGATCGTAACCAATAATTCTGGCGGCGGTGGTAGAGTAAGGCAATCTCTTTTTATAGCCCAAGAGATTACGCAGCCTCTTATTTTCCAACCTCGCTCTCTGCCATTGTTCTTTCTCTTTGATTAGTTGACCAAGCTCGGCCTTAAGTCTTATGTTTTCTTCCTTCAATCGGTTCAATTCGGAGAGTCTACCCCACACATCTCCCGGAAAGCGGAGGGTAGAACTCATTAGGCTTTGAAAGGGGACAAAGATGGAGCCGATTCTTTTCTCTATCTTAGTTCTTTGCCAGGAATAGTGGGACATAAGGAAAACCGCGATCAAGAGCAGGAGAACCAGCAAGGTGCCGGCTTTGTGCCTTAAGCAGAAATTGATCATCGAACCTACTTCCTCCTGGCCCGCCGCAAGTATTCCAGTTCCTCAAGACAGCGGCCTGTTCCCATAACCACACACTGTAAGGGGTCTTCAGCCACGAAGGTCGGCAGGCCTGTTTCCTGAGTAATAAGCTTATCCAGCCCTCTAAGCAAGGCGCCTCCTCCAGCCATAATTATTCCCTTATCCACAATATCAGAGGCCAGTTCAGGTGGGGTATCTTCCAGGGTTTGAGTCACTACATCTACGATCGTTGAGACCGTTTCGGAAAGCGCCTCTCTCACTTCACTGGAAGTAATGGTAACGGTTCGGGGGAGACCAGTGGTGGCATCTCGTCCTTTTATTTCACAGGTTAATTCTTCCTCTACTGGAAAGGCTGAGCCAATGTTGATCTTGGTATCTTCAGCCGTTCTTTCTCCAATGATTAAAGAGTGTGTTTTCTTAACATGATTGATGATGGCTTCATCCATCTCGTCTCCGCCGGTTCTAATGGAATTAGACACGACCATCCCTCCCAAGGAGATAACCGCTACCTCGCTTGTCCCTCCCCCGATATCAATAACCATATTTCCGGAAGGTTCATGGATTTGAATATTGGCTCCAATAGCTGCTGCCAGTGGCTCTTCAATCAAATAAACCTCTCTGGCCCCTGCCTGGAGGGCGGCGTCCCGTACGGCCTTTCTTTCCACTTCGGTTATCCCCGAAGGGATTCCAATAACCACCCGGGGGTGCACAAAAGCCTTTCGGTTGTCGTGCACCCGGGCAATGAAGTATTTAATCATTTCCTCGGTTACCTCGAAGTTAGCGATAACTCCATCCTTCATCGGCCTGATAGCCACAATATCAGCCGGGGTTCTCCCCAGCATTCGTTTAGCCTCCGCCCCTACTGCCAGCACGGCATTGGTATCGTTTTGAATCGCCACTACTGATGGTTCGGAAAGGACGATCCCTTCACCTCTGACATGTATCAGGGTATTGGCTGTTCCCAGATCAATTCCCATATCCTTGCAAAATAAACTATAGATGAAATCAAACATAAAATCCTCCTCCTCACTTGCCTTCCAATTTCTTCCTGGCTTCCTGGTGATTGGGATCAATGGCCAGGACCCTTTCCCATTCGTTTCTGGCCAGGGATAAATGTCCTCCCTTTTCGTAAGCCTTACCTAACCAGTAATGAATCTTGGCTTCCTTTTCCGGTCCTGGCTTAAGCCCAAGCGCCTGCTGATATTGAGCTTCAGATTCATCCAGATGGTCTTGAACATAATTAATCCATCCCAGGGCAATATGAACATCTATATTGCTTTCTTTATCTAAGACCTTGGCCGCCAGAAGCTCTTTAAAGATTCTGGTTGAATCTTCGTATAGCCCCCTGTCCTTGAATGCCCAGGCCAGATTGAACCTGACCGTGGCCTCCTTGGGATCAAGGGTCTGGGCCTCTTGGTAATGGGTAATGGCCTTATCCAGCCATTTTAGCCGTTCGCTCCCTTTGCTTGACTGGCTTTTTCGATAGTATATGTGCCCCAGATAGATATGAGCCTCCTTGCTTCCTTCCCCACCGGCCACAGCGCTTTCTAATTTTTTCTGAGCTTCATGATAGTAGTAATCACCACCAAGGAGACTACTTTTCTTGAAATAAAGAATCCCTACCCTGGTCTGGCATTTGGTCGCCCTTGGCCCTTCCTTAGCCAAAATAATTGCCTTTCGATAAAATTCGATCCCTTCATCAGCCAATTTCACGGCCTTCTTTTGGTCATCTGTAGCCAGGACCTGTTCGTAGTAAGCATCTCCCAAACCGATTAAGGCTTCTATCTCTAAAGGATTATTTTCTAACCTCTCTTTATATTCTCGTATTGTTTTTCGGAAGACGGCCTCCCTATCTCCAGGGGTGTAGGTCCTGGAGAGAATAAGAAAGATCAGAATGAGAAGGACGAGAATAAGCCCAGCCCGAATAAAGGAGCCTTCATTAAGTTTAAATCCTTTTTTCCGTTTCTTGTAAACATTCAGCATTTGTCTTAAAGGTAGCACAAAGATCCCAAAAAATCAAGTCAAAAATTCTGTGAATATTAAGTTTTTAAATTAGTTTACCGATAAATATAGTGAGAATGTAACCGTTCAGCCACCAAGGCACGAAGACACGAAGGGGAAATTATTTATGAATTTATGTCTTCGTGGCAAAAAGAAGTCTGGTTTTTTAATCAATTTTAATGTGCTACTTATTAAAAAATATGTGTCTTAGAGAGCAGTAGAGCCATAGAGCAGCCGTTCTGGAACTTTCAGAAAAGTCTTTAACTACTGCTCTACTGCTCTATTTTTGTGTCTTAGTGTCTTTGTGGCTGAACACTTGCGTGAGAATAAAAGAGTAGTCACCAGTAATCGGTAATCACTGATAACTGATTACTCGAACTGAGGTGAGTAAGATGGAACTTGCCAAATTAGGAAATTTATTTAGAACTTCTGAAGTAACATCGAGAGAAAAGAAAAATACCACCGAGGAGCCGGCTATTCCCTTTGAGGAAGAGGCGGAACATATTAGAAGAGCTGAAAATAGGTCGGCGACTTTAAAGAAGGCCGCCTTGAAGCGAGAGTTTGGTCAGGATGAGGTTACTATTTCCAGGGAAGCTAAAATTGCCTTTGAGTTGGAGCGAATCATTCGCCGGGTCCGCGGTGCTCCGGATATACGGCCTGACCGCTTGGAAATGGTAAAGGAAAAGATAGTCAATGGTGGTCTGCTTATTCGAGAAGTAAGTGAAGAAGTCGCCGAGAGGATCAGAGAACGGCTATCCGGCAAGGAGATGGATTTGGTGGCTCCGGCAGATTTCTCTGAGCAAAGGATCCAAAATGCGGTTGGTCTAATCGCTAAGTGGTTTGGACTTTAACAGTTTCAGCCTTCAGCCTATCTGCCTGAGTATTTACTATTTTTGTATCTACTCAAAATCAAGTTAAAAAAGTAAGCTCATTACAGATTATAGTGCTATGGGTTAAGTTTCATCTCCTTTTGTCCTGACAGCGTCGGCATAAGAGCTTCCCCTCCCTTGATGCTTATCCTTACCCACATCTTTTAAAAACCACGAAGAACACGAAGGGCACGTGCTCTTCGTGGTTTATCCTTGATTTTCATCAAGGCAGGCTCTTGTTTACCCCATCCTTTTACCCAATTTGTGGGTAAGGATAAGTATCAAGGGAGAGGGAATTTTGCGTTGTCTCCCAACTAACTGCTTAACTTAGTTTTGAGTAGTTACCTATTTTTTAAAGTAGATTCAAGGCGTGACATCTCTTCCTTACCGGCTTCAATCTGCTTAATCTTTTCCTCCCACCAGGTTTGGTTGAATCTCAACTGTCCCTCTATTTCTTCTATTCCACGTTGAACTATCTCAGGGGCAGGTCCTCCCCAAGAATGTTTCTGCCGGATTATCATCTCCGGGTCTTGATAGTTTTCAACCTGGTCCTCGGTGACGGATAAGTCAAGGTTCTCTTCCGATATAGCCTGTTTAAGGGCGGAGAAAGAGACCTTGTCCTTCCCCTTAGAGTATTTCACGGCCTTGCCAATGAGGAACTTGGCCTGCCTGAAGGATAAATTATGATGGCGCACCAGGGCCTCGGCCAGGGCAGTAGCCGTAATAAAACCACGTCCGCTTTCTTCGAGCATCCTTTTTTTATTCACTTCGAGAGAATCAATCGCCCCCGTGAGGATGACAGGGCAGGCGCCGGTTTCACGGACGAGGTCCATTACCAAATATTTAGTCCACTGGGAATCCCGATTGTAGCCGAATAGATTCGACTGGCCAATGGAGATGAGGGAGCTTAAAATTCCTTGAGCAATAGCGGCTTTGGCCTTGATAACCTCCAGGCTGCAGGGGTTCTTTTTTTGAGGCATAATCGAGCTTCCGGAACAGTAAGCGTCACTTAGCTTGATAAAGTTAAATTCCGAAGTGGAGAATAGGATGAAGGATTGGGCGATGGCCGAGAGATGATTCATCATCAGGGAGATAGCGGCGGCCAAAGATGCCTCCGGCTCCCAGCGATTGGTGATCGGATCAATGGAGGTAAGATGGGGGGAGTCAAAGCCCAATAATCGAGAAGTGAGTTCCCGGTCCAGTTGAAAGGTAGTCGAATAAGCGGCCGCGCTACCCAGCGGGTTCTTATTAAAGAGGTGGTGCCAATCCCGAAGCCGCTCCAGATCCCTTTGGAGGCCTTCTGCAAAAGATAGAAGAAGATGCCCGAAGGTGGTCAGCATAGCGTGCTGATGATGGGTGTAGCCCGGCATAATGGTGTTCACCTGCCTTCTGGCCTGGGTTAATAGACTTCTGACAAATCTTGTCAGAGAAGTAGATAGTTTAATAAGCTCTCCTCTTAGATAAAGCCGCATGTCAAGGGCGACCTGGTCGTTCCGGCTCCGGCCGGTGTGAATCTTACCCCCTATCTCTAAACCGCATCGCTTAACCAGGAAGGCCTCGATATTGGAATGGACATCCTCTTTGGCCGGATCGAGTTTGAATTTCCCCGAGCGGTAAAGACCTTCGATCTCAGCTAAGGCATCAAGGATTATTCGGGCCTCAGTCGATGAAACAATCCCCTGTTGTTGGAGCATCAGACAGTGGGCTCTGTTCCCTAACAGGTCAACCTCAATCAGGTTCTCATCGGCCGGGGGAAGACCGGTCACATCCCGGCCGGCCATAAATTCGATAGTTTCCTGGGCCGGCTGCTGGTCAAAGGCATCCCCCCAGAGTCGGGTAATATCCACGAAGTCCTCCTCATAATAATTAATAATTGTAACCGTTCAGCCACTAAGGCACAAACTCGATGCTCGATGCTCGATCCTGGATACTGGATCCTTTACCAGCATCGAAGATCGAGCATCGAGGATCGAGCATCGAGCATCGAGCATCCAGCATCATGTGCTAAACGGTTACCTTTCTACTGAATCTCGGGAATGGGTGCTTCTTGCAGCCAGAGATCGTGAATAAACTCATAGAGCCTGTTGCTTACCGAAACCTTATACGGTGTTGGATTTAGCGGCCTCAGGTGGTCCTTCCGCATTGAGGCAAGCTGCTCCAGGGTATAGCGCCGCATCTCTTCTACCGACGGCAGGGCCACATTAATTCGGCCGTCCCAGACACATTGATGCAAGGAAATGACGTTAGTGGGGATGATGTATACCCTTTTAGTTTCTTCAAAGGGGTGCCGGCAAAGAATCCGCTCGCCGGATTTTGGGGGGGCTTCGCCGGCCGGAATCATCAGGTCCAACAAGGCCGTTCCCTCTGAACCGATCAGGCGGTGCACTTCTTTTCTACCCGGCAGAGTTACCTTGTCCATGTCTTGAGATAATTTAATGCACAACTTGCCATCGACCTCCACCAACTTGTAAACACAACCTAAGGCAGGCTGGGTCTGGCAAGTGACCAGATGGGTGCCGATGCCAAAAACATCAATTTCGTGTCCCTGTTGTTTCAAAGAGAGCAAGGTGGCCTCATTAATATCGTTGCTGGCCACAATCAACAAATTGGGGAAACCATCAACCGGAAATTGGGTTCTAAATTGCTGAAACATCTTTCTGGCTTCTCTGGACAAATAGGCCAGATCGCCTGAATCCAGTCTGATCCCAATAGGCTTATAACCAATGACATGTAGGGCCATGGCTACCGAGAGAAAATTCGGCACCCCCGAGTTGAGCGTATCGTAGGTATCAACGAGGGCCAGAAATCCTTCTGGGAATGCCTGGGCATAAGCCAGGAAAGCCGCCAGCTCTCCTTCGTTCGTATGGTTGAATCCAAGCTCTTGGCGGAATTTGAGGGCCAGGCTGACGAAATCGTGCCTCTGCCCCTTCGGGTCAATAATGAAATTAGTCTTCAGGTCATCAAGCCCTGAAAAAGAAGATACATAGGAATGGGCATGGGTCCCCTTGACCGTAAGGCCGAAAAGTTTACCGGCCAAGACATTGCTTGTCCCATTGAAGCCTCCGATCACGCTGTATCTGGAGGCTGACACCGCGCCATCAGGCCCCTGGGCTCGGCGGGCGCCGAATTCCAGGAGGACTTTATTTTCATCCCCCACCGCCAGCCGGAAACAGGCGGCGTTAGTGGCTACCAGACTGGCATAATTGACCAGGTTAAGCATGGTGGTCTCAAGTAGTTGAGCCACGGCCAGAGGCCCTTCCACCCTGATCAGAGGGAGGCGTGGGAATACCACGGAGCCTTCTCTGACCGCGTAGATCTTTATTTTTAAGCAATCCACCCTTTTCAGCCAGGAGAAAAATTCCGCCTCGCAGCCGGGCATTAAAGCCTTGATGTAGGCGATGTCCTCCTCGGTAAAATGGTAATCACTTACAAAACGCAGGACCTCTTCCAGGCCGGCAAATATAGTGAAGGCTTTACCAAACGGATTTTGTCTAAAGAAGAGATCAAAAACAGCCGGCTCTTCATGCCTGCCATCCTTCCAATAGGCATAGGCCATCGTCAACTGATAAAAATCGGTTAAGATCGGGCTTACGAAACTGTTGGTCGGTTTCATGGTTAGTCTCTCATTGCCTATTTTATCCGTGTTAATCCGTGATAATCAGTGGCTGAATAATTACCTTTTTTGAATGTAGCCCAGGCGTCTCGCCTGTGGTCATATTCCCAGCCGGGACGGCTGGGCTACTTTTATCGGTTTGGGGATAGGCCCTTAGTGCTCACGGTCACTCATACCTGAGCGCCTCTACTGGATTAAACTTAGCGGCCAGATGAGCCGGATACACGCCAAAGAATATCCCCACCAGGCAAGAGAAGGTAAAGCCTAAAACAATGGCCCCGCCTGAAAGAGAGATGGCCAGGTCCATCACCTTAGCGATTAAAAGAATCACGCCGGTCGCCGCTCCCATACCCACGATTCCACCTAAGAGGCAAAGCATCAGGCTTTCGGTCAAGAACTGATAAAGGATATTCTGTCTGGTGGCTCCGACCGCCTTTCTTATCCCCACCTCACGGGTTCGCTCCCGGACGGTTACCAGCATAATATTCATAATCCCAATCCCTCCCACCACCAGGGAAATAGCCGCAATACTGCTGATCACAATGGAAATTATATCCGTCACCTTATCTACAATATTGATGAACTCATCCATCGTGGTTACCTCCCAGCCCTCTCTGTCAGAAAAGAGCTTACGGAGGTGTTTCTTTATCCTCTCTTTAAGAATAGGCACAGACACATTATCCTTGGCCCTGATCAGGACCTCATAAACTTCCTCCGCCCCTAACAGCCTCTGAAGGGCAGAAGAAGGTAGAATCAAGGCATTATTAAGATCCCACGGGCCTAACTCCAATTTATAGGCCATTATCCCGATTACCCGAAAGTATGTCCCTTCTACTTCTACATCTTGACGGCCTAATGCCTTTAAGTCGCCAAAGAGAGAATTAAAAAGCTTCTGGCCGATGATGCCGACCTTTTGTGAGCTTTTGACCTCCTGCTCTGTAAATATCCGTCCTTTGATAATATCCAGCTTCCACAGTTCAAACCAATTGGCTGGAACCCCTAAAACCGGAATCAATTTATTCTCACCCCTTACTTTCATGGTAGTAGAGAGAAAATATTCAGGGGCCACATCTTCAATCCCCGGGATATCCCCCTTCATTGCCCGGACTTGGTCTTCAGTGAGATAGTCCAGCTTATCCTGTCGGGTTTCCATCATGATCTGAGTGCTGTGAGCCACGATCAGGTTGGCCCCACCTCTGCCTAACTCGCTAAGGATCAACTCCTTTCCGCCCTGTCCGATGGTAATGACGGCGACAATGGAAAAAACCCCGATCATTACCCCCAGAACCGTCAGGAATGCCCGTAGCTTATATTGCCGCAAACTTTTTAGTGAGAATAGGATATACTCTATCAGCATCACACAGAATACAGAACACAGAATACAGATCTTCTCTGGGCTCTGTTATCTGGGTTCTGTGTCCTTTACCATCTGCCCGTCTCTTAAGTTAATAATCCTGCCGGCGTAAGAGGCATTTTCTCTCTCATGGGTAACCAGAATAATAGTTGTCCCCTCTTTATTCAACTCACTGAGTATCTCCATTATCTCTTTACTCGTAGCCGTATCTAAATTTCCCGTAGGTTCATCGGCACAGATGATAGCCGGATGGTTCACTAATGCCCGGGCCAGGGCCACCCGTTGCTGCTCGCCACCGGAAAGTTCCGTTGGTTTTTGGTTAAATTTGGTCCCCAGGCCGACCCTTTGCAGTATCTCCTCGGCCCTCTGCTTTCTTTGTCGCCGAGGCACCCTTGAATAGGACAGGGGCAGCGTCACATTATCTATTAAGGTTGCCCTGGGAAGCAGATTGAAAGACTGGAAGGCAAAGCCCATCTTTTTATTTCTTATCCTGGCCAACTCCGCATCACTTTTGGCCCCGACATCTTCTCCTTCTAATAAATACCTGCCGGAAGTGGGACTGTCAAGGCAGCCGATAATATTCATCAAGGTTGATTTGCCCGAACCCGAAGGACCCATTATCGCTAAAAATTCACCCCCCTCAATGGATAGAGAAATACCCTTTAAGGCAGTAAAACCTTCTTTCCCCATGGGGTAGACCTTTGTTAGGTTCTCTGTTTCAATAAGCATCAACATCTCCAGATTTCGGATTGAACTTCTTCAATCCGCCATCCGCCATCCAAAATTGATTAGACATCTTTAATCGTAACCGTTCAGCCACAAAGCCACTAAGCCACGAAGAGAATGATAGAATAGCACACGGATGACACAGATTTTGGCGGATTCTCACGGATTTTTTCTAATAAATTTTTATCCGTGTCAATCCGTCTCATCCGTGTAATCCGTGTGCTATTATTGGTAATCTTTGTGTCTTTGTGCCTTAAGGGCTGAATAG
This sequence comes from bacterium, assembly GCA_040753085.1. Lineage (NCBI taxonomy): Bacteria > bacterium. Next base: position 19,243 of record JBFMHI010000031.1, read on the forward strand.
TTACAAAAATTCCCCCTCAACTTTCATTGCCCCCTGAACGGTTACCTTTAATCTTGAGGGCGGCCCCATCCTTAAGGTCTAAAGGAGGATTCAGGACAACCTTCTCGCCCTCTTTTACCCCTGACAGGACTTCAGCTTCATTTGGATTCTTGAGCCCTAAGACCACCTGACGTTTCTCGGCCTTATTATCTTTGATTACAAAAAGATAGGTCTCATCATCAATATCGACTATTGCCTCATAGGGAACCTTCAAGACATCCCTCTTCTGACTTGAGATGATACTGACATCGGCCAACATCTCACTCCTTATATTAATATCCGTTGACTCAAGTGAAATAGTGACCTCAAAGACATTTAGTTTTTCCTTCAGAACCGGCGACGGAGCAATCTTTGTTATCCTTCCAGAGACGGTTTGTCCCGGAAAGGCATCAAGCACGATAGAGGCCTTCATCCCAGGAGATACCTTGCTGATATCAACCTCATCCAAATTGGTTTTGGCCACAAAGGAGCTGCTGGCGACAACCACACAAAGCAATTGTCCGGTAGGAACCCAGGCGCCTTCTTTGACTGTCTTCTGAGTAATAATTCCTGAAATAGGGGAGGAGACTTTCGTCCATTCGAGTTGTTGGTTTATGGCAGAAAGGGCCGCCCCAGCGCCTTCTATCTGGGCAGAGATAGTCTCCATCTCTTCTTTCTGTTGTTGGCGCTGCTCTTCCAACTGGCTTGAAACCAGTTCCAGTTCCAGTTTTGCCCTCTTGTAGTCTACTTCTATCTGCCTAAATTCGTTTTCTGAAAGAGCCTCAAGTTTCAGCAGCCCTTTCCTGGAGAGAAAGCTCCTTTCTGCTTCCTCAAATATAATCCTGGCCTCTTCGGCCCTCTTCTCCTGCTCTTTAATCCCAAACCCCCGCTCAAGGAATCTGAGCCTGTTCCGGTAGGTGACTAAATTCGATTCCTCCTGCTTTTTTCTGGCTAAAAGCTCTTTGCTGTCAAAGGCAGCAAACACTTCTCCTTTACTTACCTTCTCTCCCTCTTCTAAGATGGAGGTGATCACCCCTGATATCCTGGCATAAATCTCATGTCTCTCCTTGGCTTCAATCCTTCCTCTGGCCGTCACCTTAAGTACCAGTTCGCCTCTGGTTACTTCGCCCTTGACTACTTCAACGCTGTCTTTTCCTTTTACTTTCAGAAAGACCAGGTAGCCGATGCCTACCACCATAATTAAGATTAATCCTGAAACAATCCACTTTTTCACCTGGAATCCCTCTCTCGAGGCTCGATCCTCGATGCTCGAGGCTCGAGCTTCGAGCTTCGAGCTTCGAGCTTCGAGCTTCGAGCTTCGAGCAGGGATTCCATTACGACTGCTCCTATAAGGAGATATTTCTTCTTGGGCTCTACAATCGCTTCAAACCACCCTTTTCTACCGCAGATTTCTACTTCAGCCAAGCCGACTACATCCCTTTCCGCCGTATCTTCATTGGTATACTTTACCGTCTGTCTTCTTATAAATGGAAATTCAAAATCCTTTACCATTTCTTCTGGAAGAACAAGCAGTGTGGCTTCTGTGTCAATCTTTGCCTCCATCTCTATGGATTCCTTATCTTTTAAAGGATTTCTAACCTTAATGGTGGTATATGCTATCCCCATCCTCAATGCCTCCCCTCTTGTAACTATTCAGGTAGATAGACTGAAGGCTGAAGACTGAAGGCTGACGTTCAATCATCTACTCACCGCATTTGTCCCTAAAAGCCTTCAGCCTATCCACCTGAGTAGTTACTCTCTTTTTTAATAGAGGCTGAATAATTACTAATACTCGATGTTCAAGGTTTTCTTATAAACCGCTAAAGCGGTTGCTTTGGTTTATTAGTGTCCCCCGATTCACCCCGATAAATCGGGGTGCTATTCTCATGCTTACTTGAGTTTAGCACCCTGATTTATCAGGGTGTTACGGATAGGATAACATCCAGAATCATAACCGCTTTAGCGGTTTCAACCCCTGAAAGTCTGATGGCGCAGGTCGAAAAAACTTGAACATCGAGTAATAATATTATCATAGCCGGAAGTCTCTTGTCAAGGATAGAAGAAATAGATGTAGCTACATGCCCCAAACAAGAGCGGTCCTCCCGGACGGTAATACAGCCTTATCCCGATATATCTTCTCCTCCCACGTTCGTCCTGGGCGACGATCAAACAGCAGCAAGTGACCTTCCTCTGCTCGGCTGGTGTCCATATACCCGTCTAATTGGGCCAAACCTTCCTCCTTTGTCTGCTCCCCGCGTCGAACCTTCAACTCTAAGGCATACCGATGTCCTTTCCAGACTACTAAAATATCCATCCGCTTTCGGCCTAATCCATACCCCCGAAAGATCTGCCCGCCCGTGTTAACGATCCGCTGCAAGAAGGCCATCAACAGCAAATGAGGTCCGGCTTCCTTGTAGGCAAATCGCTCCAGCCACGCCTGGCTGTGCTCGCGAAAAAAGGCCTGAAAGGCTTCCAACAATCTCGACATATCCAACGAACCATCCTTACGGACATACCAGGCGGGATCCTGGGCCATCATCTGCTGCGTAGACCAGACCATTTCCCGGGGGACCACCTCGCCATAAAGGGGGTTGGCGATCTCGATCTGGTGGCCAACCGCCTTGATCAACCCCAGATCACGGACATAGAGAATGTCATCTATGGGCAAATGCTCCGGGGCGTCATCTCCTGTCAACAGCGGTTCAATCACTTGCCGCACCCGTTTCTCTTCCAGGCGATCGATCAGCACATCCAGGTGGGTGTCTCGACGTTGGATGAGGGTCTCTTTGGCGGCCTCGATATGATCTGCGGTAATGGAGACGGCCCGATCCTTAACGTCTCGAAAGGCCGCCTGATAAGCCAGGGCGTTTACCAGCCACGGTTGACCTTGAGTCCAGTAGAAGGCCCGCTCTATGGCTTCAGGCGTGAAGACCTGCCCTGTTTCCTCAGTATGTTGTCTGTAAAGGGCGGCTACTTCATCATAGGAGAAATCCTGTAATCGGATGGATTCCGCTTTGATGTTGAAGGCGCTTCCCCCCAGCACTACCGCATTTTCTACACTGCTGAAGATGCGATAGTCGCGGACATCCCTTACCCCCACCAACCCAATGGATTGCGGGAACCCATCCGGTCGCCTGAGGTATCCGGAACGCAACTGCCGCAGGACGGAAAGTAAGGTGTCACCTACCAGGGAATCAATCTCATCAATAAAAATCACCAGGTGGCGACCATCCTGCTGGTGTGAAGCTTCAGCCCAGCCTTCCAATAGAGCGGATAGAGCCTTATAGGCCCCTTTCCGAAGTAATTCGTCCACATTAGGGAACGAGGCATCCTTTCCCAGGAACCATCGGACTCCGGACTGAAATTCCCGTAAAATGGCTTCAATGCCTGCCTCCACCTTCTCCCGGGCAGCCTGGGCCGTTTCTACATTAACATAGAGGGCCTTATACCTTTCTTCCTCCTGGTTGATCCAGTTTACCAATTCCAGAAGCCCCGTAGTTTTCCCTGTCTGACGCGGCGCATGCAACATAAAGTATTTCTTCTGCCTAATCAGCGAGTATATCTCTTCTCGGTCTATCCGAAAAGGCAAGGTATAGTGATCCCTGGGATTAACCGGCCCGGCCGTATTAAAAAATCGCATAGCCACCCTCCTTTCACCGCTGTATTGTTGACTTCGTGGTTCAGCAAGGCGCGGCATCGCCTTATGATTTCAACAGCCGGACAAATCCCGCTTGCTCAAAATGACGGTCAGTGGTCAAGGCTTCAGTAATTCCGTATTCTTGCATTAACAAAAAGCTAACCGCATCACACAATGTCCATGTTTTATCTATCCTCCTTTGCAACAACTTTAACGCATCCCTGGGCAGTCTTTCGTCTACGTAGACAACTTCTATCTCTGGGTCATCTTGAATATCTGCGACAAAAGACAGAAATTCCCTACGAGGTAAGCCACGAGAATATGCAATCGCCACAAACTCAGCTAAAACAGTATCTACTCAAAATCAAGTTAAAAAAGGAAGCTCATTACAGATTATAGTGCTATGGGTTAAGTTTCATCTCCTTTTGTCCTGACAGCGTCGGCATAAGAGCTTCCCCTCCCTTGATGGGAGGGGTTAGGGGAGGGTGGTAGCTCTTTTTCTAAGGTTGTTTAGCAAGAGTAATAATATTGCCCGCCAATTTTTCACCTTCACCCTATCCCTCTCCCATCAAGGGAGAGGGAATTTTGCTTTATCTCACAACTATACTTTTGCACTTTTTTGTAACTATTTGAAAGACAAATACTTTACAATAACCTCTCGTCATTCCCGCCAAAGCGGGAATCCAGTAATATCAAGGCTTCTGGATTCCTGCTTGCGCAGGAATGACAAAAAGTGCAAAAGTATAGTTATAAAATAAAAGGTAACTATTTACTGCTTCCCCCATTGGATATATTCTTCAGACCATTTTATCGTCTTTTCAGCAAGGGCGATAGCTTCTGTCACATCATTTTCTAAAATTTCGCCCCAATAGCCAGGATAGCGACTTTCAACAGCGTAAGGGGTTAATATACCAATATCTGATAACTCTGATGGAATTAAAATCCCAGCCATTTCGAAAGTATCAAGGAGCTCTTCAAGGTCATGGGTAAAAGGGAAATCAACTTTACAAAAGACAAGAATCGCTTTGAGTGCTTTTTCAACACACTGTTGAGCATGGAAACATATCTGTTCTGGTAGAACATCTTGCTTTATTCCGAGTTTTGCAAGTTTTAAGTCACTTTTAGCATGTAGCAGCCATTCTTCCGAAGAAGCAGGGATACGCTTCTTATGTAGGTAATTCATAGACAACCTTTCCATTTTTAATAGCCTCTCGATAAATTAAACCAGGACTATTGGCAATTTCTTCTAAGAGTTCCTCGTGGATTACTAAAATATCCATAGGCATCAATATACCTTTCAGAAGACGACGGATTCTGACGCTCTCCTTTCGAGGGTTTTTAACTTCCTGCCTCATTACCACAAGCACATCAAGATCGCTATTTTTGTCTGTAGTTCCTTTAATATAAGAGCCAAAAAGAATGATCCGTCGTGGTTTGCTAACTTCAATGATCCTATCAATGACAGCCTTAATTTTCTGTGGAGTTATTTCCCAAGAAACAGCCATAAAACCTGGTATAATAAAAAATAAAAAGAGTGATTTTTTATTATACTCATAACCCCCTTTCATGTAAATTTTGTATCCAAACTTTTGCGACCTGTGAAATAGGTTTATACAAATATCCCCCAATTAGGGTAAGAAAGAGAATAAACAGATCGCTCCTATGGAGCTAATTTGTTATGAGAAGATAAAGTGGACCCATTTGTCAAGACAAAAAATAGCGTTTTTTAAGTTACAGTTTTGAGTCATTGTTTTAGTTGTTTCTACCAAAATGTACCTCTGCGGGTGTCTTATTACCAATAGACTGATGTGGTCTTTCCTGGTTATAAAGGCTCATATAGTCGCTGATACCTTGTCTTGCTTCCCAAACATTCTGATAATCTTTAAGGTACACCTCCTCGTATTTTAATGTCCTCCACAATCTCTCGGTGAAAATATTATCTGTTACCCTCCCTTTC